>DAIDHX010000124.1 GCA_027451885.1 Planctomycetales bacterium | reverse complement strand
AGAGGATCGTCCTTGCCGGGGCCGAAGTCGCGGTGGCCGAGATTGGTGTGAAAGACGCGTCCCTTGCCGTAAGTGCGCGTCCAGGCGACAGGCCAGTCCTCGCCCTGGTACTCGATGACCGCGAGCGGGTGGACGTCGCTTTTGAGCTGCATATGATAATAGAGTTCATCCTTGATGGCGAAGTCGCTGAGTCCCTGCGTGACTGGGCTCGACTTATCGACGATCTTGACGGTGAACGAGCCTTTCCTGGTTCTGCCGTCGGGCAGCCCGAAGTGGGAAAAGACGCCGCCGAGCATTTCCTTCCATTCGGGGAGCCAGTCCCTGGCGGCGTTGTCCGCGCCGTGGATTGAGATGTATCCCTTGCCGGATTTGACGAAATCGAAGAGTGCGTGCTGCTGGGGGAGTGTAAACTTGTGCTCGTCGTCGCGGCGATCGGCGGCGACGATCAGGATGTCGTATTTCTGCATGGCGGGCGTTTCGAGGACGGCGGCCTCCTCACCGATGGTAACCTGGAACCGGCCGGTGTTCTCGAGCTCTGCGGAGAGGTACAATGCCTGATCGCGATAACCGTGATGCTGGCGTGCGCCTCCGGAAAGCAGGAACACCTTGGCACCGTTGGGCGCCCGCTTCTGTGCGAAGGCGGGGGTACCCGAAAGGCAAACGAGGAGTGCGCAGCAGGTCAGTAGGCGGAGTCGGCTCACGAGGTTGCTCCTGCCGGTTTGTGCGGCGGGTGGTGTGGGCGTGGCTCTCGGGTCGGGGGAATACCGAATCCCAGCGATTGTCAACTTAGCGAGCGGGCGCGGTGGTCGCAAGCCGCCGCGCGGCCAAGACGCTGCTCGTGAGAACGCGCGGGAACGCGGTGAAGAAACTCTGGAGGACAATCATGAAGCGGACGAGCTGGGTCAAGTGGGCATCCGTGCCGGTCGTGATGGTTCTGGCCGCGACGGCGCGGGGAGACGATACTCCGACCAAACCGATCGAGGCGGGCGGCCTGAGATTTAATGCGCCCACGGCGTGGAAGTCCAGCGAGCCGTCGTCGCGGATGCGGCTGGCTCAGTTCACCGTCGATCCGGTCGAAGGGGACGGCTATCCCGGTGAGCTGATCATTTACGCCTTCCCCGGCGGTGCGGGCAGCGTTGATGACAACATCAAGCGCTGGCAGAACCAGTTCAAGGACAAGAGCGACAACGTGCCCAGGGCCGACGTCAAGAAGGTGAAGGGGAAGAACGTCGAGATCACGCGGGTGGAGACGGCAGGGAAATATCACCCTGCGCAATTTGGCGCCCGGCCTGAGCCGAATCGCGACGATGCCCGTTTGCTGGGTGCGATCGTGGTTACGGACAAGGTAAGCTACTTCCTCAAGATGGTTGGCCCGGACAAGACGATGACCAAGATCCGCCCGGATTTCGACGCGCTTCTGGCCTCGCTGTCGGTCAAGGGCGATTAAGACAGTATCGCGGTGGAGCTTGCACGGATGGCCATGACGCTTTTGACGATTGCCTGCGCCCGTTGCGCCGGGCTCAATCACGGTGCTGACCGCCATTGTGCGGGCTGTGGCCTACCGCTGGGCTCCGCTGCGCCCGATGCTGTTGCGGGATTCGATGCGATCGAGCCTCACGAGGCGCCGGGTCCGAGCGATGCGGACTCGTCGCAGTGGATCACAAGCTTTGCGCGCTCGGCGGGCTACGAGGCTGCGCCCACGGCGCGGGGGTGGCGGCTGGTTGTGCCGCTCGGTTCCGATCGGCGCCAGGCGGTCTACGTGGGCCCGGCCGGCACCGATAGCGAGGGCCGGGCAATCCTCTCGCTCGTCTCGGTCTGCGGGCCGGCGAACGAGCGCGATTGCCGCCGCCTGCTCAAGCTCAACGCGCGCATGGTCGACGGCCTGTTCGCTGTGCGCGTGCTCCGCGGTGAAGAATACTTTGTTGTGATCGAGAACCTCCCCATCGAGCGTCTGCCGGTGCTCGATCCCGCTGGGCTCGTGCGCAGAGTGGCTGAGACGGCTGACTCGCTCGAGGATCGTCTGTCACGCGGGGGCGACGTCTACTGAGCCGCGGCGGGCGCAGGCGATCGAGACCCCCTTGCCCGCCTGGCCGTCTCAAGGTCGCTTGTGCGATAGACGGCGATGGTGGAGTCATCTGTCCACGCGACCGGCTCAAGCGGGCGAAGCTCCTGGAAAAAGTCCTCCGGCCCCCACGGTCCCCATGCCAGTGAGGCAGACACCGCCAGATACGCGGTCTTGCACGCGAGCGACTGGGGAAAGTCGGGCTCGGTTCGCTCGGCATGAACGACGTACGCCTGGCCCGCCACACCATAACGCGCGGGGTCCGTGTCGCCAAAATAGTAGAGCGTGAGATCGCGGAGCCGGGGATCTCTGCGCTGGAGCTCTGCCAGGCTTTTGAGCCCCTGACCCCAGTCGAGGTTGGAATCCGCGAGCACGCGCCGACCCCCCTGCGCTCCGCCTGCAAAGACGTTGAAATATGTGAGCTCATGGGGATGAACACTTGAAACGGCGACGGCCTGTCCCGCGAGCGCAACGAGCGCGATCACACGACCGGCGCGGCCGGCTTCTGCGAGCCCGGAGAGCCACACGATGACCAGCGGGGCGATTGGCAGGAGATAGCGCAGCCCGAAATTGCGTGAGGAGGCGATCGAGGCGGCCGCGAAAAAGAGCAAGGCGATGATGATCGGCAGCGCACGCGCGGGAGCGTGGGGCAAGCGGCGGCGGCAAGCGAGCCGGGCCGCCAGGGCAAGCCACAAGAGCGGAGGCGCCTTCACAGCCAGGGCCACAAGATAGTAGTGCGGCCAACCGTGCGTCCTGCGCTCGCCGAGCAAGTAGCCGTTCGCACCTGAATGCTGATGGATCATTTGCCGGCTGAGCCCTACCCAGTCTTGCGGAATCGGGGTCTCCAGCAGTCTAGAAAGGATCCGCGCGGTCGCTCCCTGGAATCGCTGCTCGACGAGCGGATGGCTTCCGACTTGCCGGCTGGCCGGTAAGGTCGCGAATCCTGTCGCCAGAATGTCTCCCAGAACCAGTAATGGCAAAAGAACGCAACCCGTGGCAAGAGCGCGTGCCAGTGCACTCCGCCATCCGCGCCGGGAGCACGTTATCAGGAATTCCGCCGCCGCGAGCAACGGCGGCAGCAGAATCGCCGTGAACTTGCACGCGAAGGCAAGACCCGCGCAGAGGCCGCAGAGCGCGAGCCAGCCGCCTCGATCGTGCTTCAAATAGAGCCAGAAGAGGAACGACGCCAGCGTGAAGGCCGCCGTCACGGGAAGCTCCATCGTGGCGAGGGATCCATGAGCCAGCAGGTTGGGCGAAAGCGCGAACCACCAGGCCGCGAGCGCGAGTGCGCGCGGGCCGTAACACGCCCGGCTCCAGATCGCGGTGACGCCAAGCGCGAGCGCCCAGATCCAGAGACTACCTGCGCGTACCCAGACGAGCAGCTCTGCTTCATGCCGGCCGGGATCGTCAATCCAGCCTTTGCGCCCGGTGTGATCGAGGATCCAGAGCACGGGTGCTTGCTGCATCTTCCAGAAGGCGAGCGGTGAGCCAGCGCGGGAGATGTCTTCCTGGTCTCCTGTGCGCCACCACCGCGCGGCGGTCTGGATGTAGAGCGTTTCGTCGTAGGTTGCGGAGGAACGTCCAAGCGTATCGGCCAGAAGCGCGAGCCCAACCACCGCGGCCAGAAGCGCAAGCCCAATCCAGGCGGCCTCCCCGCGCGTGTCGACCGGAGATCGCGGATCGGCGGTCATGCGGATGCTCTCGAGGATCGCTTGGTTCCACTCCGCCCTGCCTAGGCCGGCGGCTGTTGTTGCTGTCGCAAGCCGCGGATCAGCCGGGCTAGCTCGAGCGTGTCGCGAAGCGACGGCGTGGGGGAGATCCGTTCGGTGACGACCCTGTAAAACTGGTCGTTCAGCAGGTCGCCAACCCCAGGCGCCATCTGCAATCGCTCCTCGTTTATCCCTGAACCGGAGGACCAGACGAGCCGTTCGGGCATCTCGAGCCATGCCGCGCCCCGCTCGGCATAAACCTGAAAGCCCTGCGGCGGCAAGAACTGAGCGGCCTCACCCCAGGTCGAGCGGTGATAGAGTCCAAACGCGAGGTGCGCCTGGGCTCCGCCTGGAAACTGCGCGGAGATGGTCTCGAAGTCGGATTCCTCGGCGCCCGGCAGCGCGCTTGCGAGCACCCGGCTCGCGACCCGGCCGAGTGATTCCGGCAGAGCGCCAAAGATTGCTCGGCACCAGTCGAGCAAATAGCTACCCGGGTCCACGAGCAAAGGGGCGGGGGCGATCTGGGTCGTGGGCCCGGGCATGGCGTAGCGATCAAACGCGTTCATCCGCGTGAGCCCCAGAATCAAGCGGGGCGGGCCTAGCTCGTTCTCGAGCAGCGCCCGTAACCGCGCGGTGGCGGGATAGAGCCGGCGGGGGAATTCGAGCATCACGATCGCGCCTGCGTGCTCAACCCGGTCCGCCATCCATTCAAGCTGTTCGAGATTGTCGATGAGCGGGAAGGCGCAGTAGACCGGTTTGCCACATTCCACGGCCAGGCGTGCGGGATGAATTCCGAACCACTGGCGTGTGAGCAGATAGACGATGTCGACGTCGGGCCGATCGAGCAGTGCGCGCAAGCCTTCACACGCAGCGCAGCGCAGGTGCGCAGCCTCGATCTCAGCTCGACGAAAAACCTGGTCGTAGACCGCCGTGACCTGAAATCGATCGGCCATTCGCGTCAGGGAGGGCTTATGCCGCGTCTCCCAGAGCCGACCCAGGCCGACGACCCCAACCCGGAGCCGCCCGTTGCCCGACACCACCAAGCGAGCCTCCTGTCGCGCTCGCCCTCGCCGGGAGAACATTCCCCGGAGATGAGAAGCTTCCGACCGAAGCAAAGTAACAGGCTGAGCCTTTTCGGGCTACCCTGAAGAAGACTCGGGCCGGGATCGGCGGCGGTCGTTAAACTGGCAGCGAGACCTTGGGATCGATCTGGAAGAGGAAGGCGAGCATGCGCGCTGTGCTCCAGCGAGTGTCGAGGGCGTCGGTTGAAGTCGAGGGCTCGATTGTGGGCCAGATTGGGCGCGGTTGGCTCGTGCTGCTTGGGGTGGCGCGCGAGGACGACGAATCCGACGCGGCCTGGATCGTCGACAAGGTCGTGGGCCTGCGTGCGTTTGAGGACGAGGTTGGCAAGATGAACAAAAGCGCCCGGGACGTGGGGGCGGGGATTCTTGTGGTGAGCCAGTTCACGTTGCTGGGCGATTGCCGGGGCGGGCGCAGACCAAGCTTCACCGCGGCCGCACCCCCCGACCAGGCCCAGGCGCTTTATGATCGGGCATGCGTGCTTTTCGCCGCGACGGGGCTCGAAACGGCCGCCGGCGTGTTTCGGGCCGAGATGAAGGTTGAGCTCCTCAATGACGGTCCTGTGACGTTTGTGCTCGATAGCAAGCGAAGCGATTGATGCGGAGGGTCGTGATGGCAGGTGGGTCAAAAGCGGGACAGGGCGATGGCTTGCTGCTGGGGATCGATGTGGGGACTCAAAGCGTCCGTGCTGCGCTTTTCGACGCGTCTGGACGTACCGCTGCCTTCGGCACCGAGCCCCTCGAGACGACATACCCCCGCGCAAGCTGGGCGGAACAGCGGGCCGAGAACTGGTGGAGTGCAACTCGCGCAGCGGTCGCACGCGCGCTCCAGGCGGCTTCCGCCCGGCCTGATCAGGTGCTCGCGATCGGGCTCGACTGCACCGCCTGCACCGTGATCGCCTGCGACCTGGACGGTAAGCCCGCGCGGCCGGCCCTGCTCTGGATGGACCAACGCTCGGCGGATGAGGCCGAGACCATCAGCCGCGCCGGTCATCCCGTGCTGCGGTACGTCTCCGGGCGTGTCTCACCCGAGTGGATGCTCCCCAAGGCGCTCTGGCTCAAGCGTAACGAGCCGGAGATCTACGGCCAGGCCACGCGGATCGTCGAATGCACCGACTGGATGATGCACAAGCTCACGGGCGACTGGACGCTGTCGCTGAACCACGTGGCCGTCAAATGGAATTACGCCCGGCCGGATGGCGGCTGGCCGATTTCGCTACTGAACGAGGTGGGGCTCTGCGACCTGCCGGCAAAATGGCCTGAACGAATCATCCCGCTCGGCGAGGGCGAAGGGGTTTTGAGCGCCCAGGCGGCGGCGGAGCTTGGTCTTGCGCCCGGCACGCCGGTCGCGCAAGGAGGCATCGATGCCTATCTGGGAATGCTCGGCCTGGGCGCCACGCGCGATGGCGATGTGGCGGTTGTCGTCGGATCGAGCACCTGCCACCTTGCACAGTCAAAGGCGGGCGTTTTCGGCTCGGGTGCGGCGGGTTGTTATCCCGACGCCACCGTGCCCGGAATGTATACTCTTGAAGCCGGCCAGACGGCGACAGGATCGATCCTGGACTGGTATCGCCGATCCTTCGCGGGCGAACAGGCGCGGATCGCCCAGGAGCGGGGCGTCTCGGTCTATGAGATTCTGGACGAACAGGCTGCGGTTGCGCCCGCGGGTTCGGAAGGGCTCGTTGTGCGCGACGACTGGCAAGGAAACCGCTCGCCGTTCAAGAACCCAGGCGCGCGGGGCGCGATCGCGGGGCTTTCACTTGTTCATGGCCCTGGCCATGTCTTCCGGGCAATTTATGAGGCCACGGCCTGCGGCACCCGGCACATCCTGGAAGACGCCCGCGCACACGGGCTCAGGGTTGATCGGGTATTCGTGGGCGGCGGCGGCGCGAAGTCCCGGCTCTGGATGCAGATTCACGCCGACGTGCTTCAGATGCCGGTCCGACTGCCGCGCGAGAGCGAAGCGTGCGCGCTTGGCTCGGCCATGGCCGCCGCACTCGCGGCGGGGATTCACTCGAACTGGGATGCAGCGGCCGAGGCCATGGTTTCAATCGAGCGCGAGGTTGAGCCTGATCCCCGGAACGCCGGCGTTTACGATGATCTCTTCGCGCGGTACAGGGCGCTTTATCACCGGCTGAACGACCCGGCCTAGCAGCGGGTCGGTTCGTCCCCTTTTTTCACGAGCGGCCGCGCGGGTGCGCCGAGGACGGTTGCACCCGCAGGCACGTCGTGCGCTCGAGGGACAACCGCGTTCGCACCCACGACCGCGTCCTCACCCACGCTCACGGGTGCGATCAGGACCGCCCCTGCGCCGATGCGAGCCCCGTCGCCGATCGTGGTCTTCGACTTCTTCGTACCGTCGAAGTTCGCGGTGACCGCCGTCGCGCCGATGTTCACTCGCTTGCCAACCTCGGCGTCCCCCAGATAGGCCAAATGCCGCGCCAGCGTGCCGGAGCCAAGGGTCGACCGATTCACCTCCACGAATGCCCCAACCTGCACGTCATCGTCCAGAACGGTCCCGTCTCGCAAATGCGCGAACGGGCCAATCACGCACCGGGCGCCCACCACCACCGAGCCCGCGAGCACGCTGAATGGCCGGATGATCGTGTCCGGCCCGATCTGCGCCCGGCCGTCGATGTGTGTCGACCTGGGATCGACGATCGTTACCCCCTCCGTCATCCAGTGGTCCTGGATCCTGGCCTGCATGATCGCCTCGGCCTGGGCCAGGTGCTGGCGCGTATTGACGCCGAGCACGTCATCGGCAGCAAGCGACTCGAGCGCGAGCACCTTGCGCCCCATGCCCATGAGCAACTCAGGCGCGTCGGTGAGATAATACTCCCCCTGCGCGTTGCCCGTCTCGAGCCGGTCGAGTGCATCCCACAGGCCCGGCAGCTCAAAGACATAGCAGCTTGGATTGACCTCGGTGAGGGCTTGTTCCTCGGGTGTGCAGTCGCGTTCCTCAACGATCCGCAAGAATCGCCCGGCGGCATCGCGGAGAATGCGGCCGAAGCCGGTCGGATCAGGCAGCACCGTCGAGCCCAGCAGGCACGCGGCGTGTTCGGAAGAGAACCGCTCGAGCAGCCGCGCCAGGGGGGTCGCGCGGAGGAGCGGCTCATCGCCAACGAGAACAAGCGCAGGGCCGTGATACCCCTCGAGCAGCGGGCGGCAGACGCGAACGGCATGGCCCGTGCCGAGCTGCTCGGTCTGCGTGGCGAAATGGAGATCCGGCTCGCCGCGGAGGGCCGACTGCACCCCCTCAGCATCGTATCCCACCACGACCACGATCGACCTTGCCCCCGCGCCCCGCGCGGCGTCGACCACGTAGCGGATCATCGGCCGGCCGCAGACCTCGTGCAGGACCTTTGCCTTCGCTGACTTCATCCTCTTTCCTTGCCCCGCGGCGAGGATGATCGCGATAGGTCCGTTCATTTGCAGCAGGCCCGGTCAGTGCGAGGTACGCTCGATCGCACAATCGCGACCGAAATCGTAGGTATCTTAGAATCGAATGATCGATGTCGTCAAACTCGCACGGATCACCGGCCTTGAATGTTACGCGCTTCTTGCAAGCGAGCGGCCCGCGAGCTTCTCCAGCACCGCGATCGGCGCGCTCTCAGGCGCGAACAGGCTCGAGCGCTTGATGATGAAGGTTTGCTCAAGCGCGTACTGGCCCGAGAGGCAAGCGTGGCTCGCACTATCGGTGAAGACGATCCAGGTGGAACCCGCCGGGAATTCCCAGCGGTCCTTGCGGCAGGTCTCCTGGAACCGGCTGTCTTCCTTCATGGCGTGGTGGATCTTCAGCATGAAACGGTCGTATGGCGGCCGATCAACCACCGGCAGACCCATCGACGCCGCGGCCTTCACCGTCAGATCCTTGCACGAGTCAAGCACCCCCGGCTTGCGGTACAAGCCCACGCGATCCGCGAACTTGTCGGCGAGGGACTCAAAATGGTCGGTGGTGATCCACACCCGCTCGCGCTCGGGATGGATGTTCGTGAAGATCCGCAACAGCCGGTCACCGTGCGACGGCCGCGTGGGGAACGAATCAAAGTGCAAGAGATCGTTCCGAGAATGGAGCGAAACCTGCCGGCCGGCTTCCTCGATCGGCCGGAAGCTCGCGAAATCCAGCCGCCAGCTCGCCGCGTAGCGCTTGAGGAACGTCCCCATGAACGCGACCGCACGCCTGGAGTAGTCGCGCATGATCTGGTGCACCCGCTCAACCTGCGCAGGATCCTTCTGGTCGACCCCCTTCAGACGATCCTCGAGCGGCCGGTAACTGATGTTCTTGTGGTACGACGCGTCAACCTGCTTCTGCGTGACCAGAAAAGCCCGGTCGGAATCCGGCAGAATTGGGGGCGATTGGGCGAAATAGAGAATGTCGCCGGCCTCGAGCCCCCGGTATTCGTGGGCTGTCGCCTCGCCTTCAAATCGATCTGCGCCCAGGCTAATCCTTGCCATGACCGACCACTCCCTCTCATCCGGCCGATAATCGAAGGAATTCCTTGCCGTTTTGCGTAACTATCTGGCGTGCACAAGTACTTGAGCCGATCCGCGCGTATCCTGCTCAGAATCACAATTCCTCGCAAGAGTACTTTTTGTGCTCTCGGTTGCCTGTTCTGGCCTGAGAGATGCCTGTGAAGGCGTGTTCCTGGCATCGCCGCGTGTTCTCGGCTGGCCATCGAACGATTGCTTGCTGCAAGAGATTTCGGATCGATCGGGGGGTCGAGTTGAGGCGACCGGCCAAAGTCTCTGGACTGGGCGGGATCGCGAGAAGTTTGGGATCAGGCCGAGCTGGCAGGGGAGATGCCCGCAACGAGCGCTTCGCTCGGACCCGGCGACGAGCAGTCATGGACCACGAATTCGCGAGGCTAACGCAAGACTGTATTACAATAAATAGTTACATGAACAATAGATTGTCAAAGTCGAAGACCGTTTCGTGGAGTCGATGTCAAATTATAGTACGCACACTTGTGTAAGTATATGAAAGGTGGACGGCCATGTTGTGCTTGCCATCAAGCAGAGACTTTGTCCCGATATTCCAGGGGCGCGAATCAGCCAGATTGTTGATGGATTGTTTAAGATTTGCGTGACCAAATTTCCTTGATTATGGGGGGAAAACTCAGGTCCCACCTGCCTGGGACCCCTCTCGGAAATTGGCTCTCATATGCTAGGATCGGGAATGAGAATTCACGCACACCGTGGAACTAAGCTGAAAGGTCCGAGCCAAAACGATGAACGACTCCCTGCTTGCTGAGCGTGGATCCGCTGGCTTGAAGTCGGCGCCTGACACGCGTGAAGGCGAAGGGGCGACACCGCGGCTGGCGAGGCGTCCGCCGCCACTCGGCGAGTCGATTCTGGACGCGATTGGGAACACGCCGCTCGTGGAGCTACGCAAGATTGTGCGCAATCGCGGGCTCGAGGGGCGTATTCTGGGCAAGCTGGAGTATCTCAATCCGGGCTCGAGCAAGAAGGACCGGGTTGCGCTTGAGGTCATCCGCCGCGCCCGGGCCGATGGCCGGCTCCAGCCTGGTCAGGCGGTGGTTGAGGTCACCAGCGGCAACACCGGGACCGGCCTGGCGATTGTGTGTGCGGCATATGGGCATCCGTTCATCGCGGTGATGTCGAAGGGGAACACGGTCGAGCGCGCTCGCCAGATGGCTGCACTCGGGGCCGAAGTCGTGCTGGTCGATCAGGCGGCCGGGGGGCTTTCCGGCCAGGTCTCCGGCTGCGACCTGGAGCGGGTGGAGCAGACTGCGTTTGAGCTTGTCGCAGAGCGTGGGGCGTTCAGGCCGTACCAGTTCGAGTCACAAGACAATTGCCTGGCGCATGAGACCCAGACCGGGCCGGAGATCTGGGAGCAGGCGCAGGGGCAGGTTGACGCCTTTGCCATGATCTCCGGCACCTGCGGCACTTACACCGGCGTGATGCGTTATCTTCGGCGTATGAACCCGTCGGTCCGTGGTTACATGATCGAGCCGGCCCGCGCGGCGGTGCTGGCCGGCGCCTGTGCGGACGGTGCGCGGCACAAGATTCAAGGCACGGGATACGCCCGCCGCGACCTGCCGTTATTCGATCGTACGCTCGTTACCGAGCTTGTGCAGATCGACGACGCCGAGGCCGAGGAAATGGCCCGCGCCCTTGCGGTCGAGGAAGGAATCTTCGCCGGCATCTCCACCGGGGCGAATCTGTCGGTCGCGCTCCGGCTGCTCGCTGGCCCCGAAAAGGGCAACACGATCGTGATCATTGCCTGCGATAGCGGGCTCAAGTATTTGAGCACGGATCTGTATCCCTGAGCTTCCATGATCGCGGCGGTTCCCACGCTCGGAAAAGCCGTGTTGCACTCGGCGCCGTTGGGTTCTTGTCAGAATCAAAGCCCGCCGCGAACCTTGAAGAGACCGGTTGAATCTGGCAGGATAGCGGCCGATTTGGGGATGGTCCTGCACGCGCGGAGCCGTGCGCGTGGCGGAGGATGTAATTGATGTCGCTGTCGAATGCCGAGGTCGCAAAGGTCGCCGTTCTGGCTCGGCTGCGCTTGAGCCCCGACGAGCTCGGGGCGTATACCAGCCAGCTCAACGCCATTGTGGATTATGTCGCCCAGCTTCAGGAGCTCGACACGACCGGCGTCGAGCCACTGGCCCATGGCGTCGAGCTGACGAACGTCTTTCGCGACGATGTTCGCGGCCCCGCGCTCGATCGCGAGCAGGCGCTCGCGAATGCTCCCAAGCGCAACCGGACCAGCTTTCTGGTGCCGGCCGTACTTGAATAACCCGCCCGAACCGCCAGGAATCTCGATCGATGCCCGAGCCCGCGATGACCGCGCACCGTCTCCTGGAACAGATGAACGCTGGCGCGACGACCGCGGAGGAAATCGCCTCCCAGCTCATCAAGAAGGCCGAGGCCGCGAAGACGCTTAATGTCTTTGTGCACCTCGACCCCGATCACATTCTGGGTCAAGCCCGCGCGATCGACGCCAGGCGCAAGGCGGGGCAGCCCGTCGGCCCGCTTGCCGGCGTGCCGGTCGGCATCAAGGACCTGCTCTGTGTCGAGGGGGAGCCCACCACCTGCGGCAGCAAGATGCTGAAGGGCTTCAAGCCGCCGTACGACGCCACGGTGATCGCCAGGATCAAGCAGGCTGGCGCAGTGCTCTTTGGCAAGTGCAACATGGACGAGTTCGCCATGGGCTCGTCCACGGAAAACAGCGCCTACGGCCCGACCTTGAACCCCTGGGACGCGTCTCGTGTTCCCGGTGGTTCGTCGGGCGGCTCGGCGGCGGCGGTCGCGGCAGACCTCGTACCGCTCGCGCTTGGCTCGGACACGGGCGGCTCGATTCGCCAGCCGGCCGCCGTCTGCGGCGTCGTCGGCCTCAAGCCCACCTACGGCCGCGTGAGCCGCTACGGCCTGATCGCGTTCGCCAGTTCGCTCGACCAGATCGGCCCGTTCGCGCATGACCTCAAGGACACAGCGCTTTTGCAGGCGGTGATTTCCGGCCACGACCCGCGCGACGCGACCTCCGTTGACGCCCCTGTGCCTGATTACGTGGCCGCCGTCGCCCAGCCGCTCGATCGTCCCCGCATCGGCGTGGTCAAGGAATTCTTCGGCGCGGGGCTCGATCCCGAAGTCGCCGCGGCCGTGGAGGCGGCGGTCAAGATTTACGAAAAGGCCGGCGCGACGATCCGCGAGATCTCCCTGCCGCACTCGAAGTACGGCGTGCCGGCATATTACCTGGTCGCCCCCGCGGAATGCTCGAGCAACCTGGCGCGGTACGACGGCACGACCTACGGCCACCGCGCCGAGGACTTCTCGCCAAAATATCCGGGCGAGGAGAATCTACCCCCCTTGCTCCGCATGATGATGGCCAGCCGCTCCGAAGGCTTCGGACCGGAGGTCAAACGGCGCATCATGCTCGGTACGTTCGCTCTCTCCGCAGGCTACGCCGACCAGTATTACAACAAGGCCCTGCAAGTCCGCAGGCGCATTCGCGAGGATTTCGACAGGGCATTCACCGAGGTGGACGTGCTGCTCGGCCCCACGTCCCCCACACCGGCGTTCAAGCTCGGCGAGCGGACCGCCAATCCGCTCGCCATGTACCTTTCGGATATCTATACCATTACCGCGAATCTGGCCGGTATCCCGGGGATCAGCATTCCCTGCGGGCTGACGAAGAGCGGCCTGCCGATCGGGCTCCAGCTCCTGGCGCCCGCCTTCGCCGAGGAAACGCTCTTCCGCATCGCCGCCGGCTTCGAACGCGAGACCGACTGGCATCTCAAGCGCCCGCACGGCGGCTAACCGATCCATCACCAAACGAAATCCCGCGCACCCGCGCCTGATCGAGCACGAGCCATGGACTATCAGATCGTCATCGGCCTGGAAATTCACGTACAGCTCGAAACCGAGAGCAAGATGTTCTCCTGGAGCGGGACCGACTTCGGCCTGCCCCCCAACACCCAGACCGACCCCGTCTCGCTCGGCCTGCCCGGCACGCTGCCGGTGATGAATGGCAAGGCCTTCAATCTTGCCCTCAAAACGGCCGTCGCGCTTGGCGCGGAGATCGCGCCTTACACCAAATGGGATCGCAAGAACTACTATTACCCCGACCTGCCCAAGAACTATCAGATCAGCCAGTATGATATGCCGTTTTCGAAGGGAGGATCGCTCGCGATCCCATCCCGCAAGGACGGCAGCGGCGGCGGCTTGTGCCGGCTCACCCGCATCCATCTTGAGGAAGACACAGGCAAGCTCACCCACAGCAACGCCATGGATTCCGAGGTCGACTTGAACCGGGCTGGCATTCCCCTGCTCGAGATCGTCTCCGAGCCCGACATTCGCGACCCGATGGACGCCCGGCTCTGTCTCGAAGAGCTTCGTCTCACGCTGCGTTACCTGGAAGTCTCCGACTGCGAGATGCAGGAAGGCTCCCTGCGCTGCGATGCCAATGTCAACCTGCATATCCCTGTCGACGGCAAGGTGATTGCCACGCCGATCGTCGAGATCAAGAATTTGAACAGCTTTCGATCGGTCGAAAAGGCCCTGATTTACGAGGCCAAACGGCAATACGAAAAGTGGCTCGAGGATAAAAAGTCGATTCACGACGCACCCAAGACGACCCGTGGCTGGGATGACGACGCTGAGGTTACGATCCCTCAGCGCGAGAAGGAAACGGCCGCGGATTATCGCTATTTTCCCGAGCCAGACCTGGTGCCTGTGAAGGTCGATCAGGAATGGCTTGGGCGGGTGAAAGCGTCGATCGGCGAGCTGCCGGGCCCCCGCCGGGCGCGGTTTGAGCGTGATTTCGGCCTCTCGCCCTACGATGCCAACGTGCTTGTCGAGCAGGGACGCGACGTGGCGGATTACTTCGACGCCGTGGTGGCCGCCACGGGCGAGGCCAAGCTCGCCAGCAACTGGATCCAGCAGGACGTGCTGCGCGTGATCAAGGAAAAGCGGCTCACCATCGCCGAGTTCCCGGTCGGCCCGGGTGTGCTGGCGGAGCTCATCAACCGCGTCAAGCGCGGGGAGCTCAACACCAATCAGGGGCGCGAGGTGCTTGGCACACTGATCGAAACCGGCGATTCGCTCGACGCGATCATCAAGGCCGGAGGCTAT
>DAIDHX010000123.1 GCA_027451885.1 Planctomycetales bacterium | reverse complement strand
TCGAGGCGCTTCGAGCCGTGAATCGGGCCCAGGGAGAGCACGCTCGTATCGATCCGGCTGATCCCTGGATCGAACAGGTCGCGGCGGATCTGGTTGCGCACCGAGGCCGTTCGTTGCTTGTGGCGGGGCGGCGGCAGCCGGCGGTCGTCCACGCGCTCGTGCACGCGATGAACCAGTCGCTCGGGAACATGGGCAAAACCGTGGATCTCCGTGAAGCGCCTCAGAAGCCAGGGACGCGCGGCCTGCCGGAGCTTGCCGAGGCGATCCGGCAAAGCAAGGTCGAGACTCTGCTCATTCTGGGGGGCAACCCAGCGTACGACGCGCCCGCGGATCTGGAATTCGCCGCACTCATGAAGCGGGTCAAGACCACGATCCGCCTGGGCCTGCACGCGGACGAGACCTCGAGCCTGTCCCTGTGGCACCTGCCCGCAACGCATTTTCTGGAATCGTGGGGCGACGCCCGCACGAGCGACGGCACGCTGGTGCCGATCCAGCCCTTGATCGAACCGCTCTTCGGCGGCCGCTCCGCGCTCGAGATCATCGCCCGGTTCGCGCGCTCCGAGACCACCTCGCCTTACGAAATCGTGCGCCAGACCTTCCGCAAGGAAAGCAAGCTCGCGGACACGGGCTTCGATCCGGCCTGGCGCCGCTACCTGCACGACGGGTTGCTCGCGAAGTCCGCGCGGCCCGCGATTCACCCCGCGGTGGACTGGAATGCGATCGCCAGGGCGGTCCCGAGCTTGCCCTCAACGGCCCCGCTCTCGATCGAGAATCTCGAACTTGTTCTGGACCGGGACGCCAGGTTGGACGACGGCCGCTTCGCCAATAACGGCTGGCTCCAGGAGCTTCCCGATCCGATCACCAAGCTCGCCTGGGATAACGCCGCGCTCATGAGCCCGAAAACAGCACGGGCGCTCGGTGTCGCGACCGGGGACGTCGTTCGTCTCGATCTCGGCGGCAGATCGCTCGAGATCCCGGCGTGCGTGTTGCCTGGACAGGCAGACTATTCCGTCTCGGTGCCACTTGGTTACGGCCGGGTCAAGGCCGGCCGTGTGGGTAGCGGCGTGGGCTTCAATGCGTATGTGCTCCGCACCACCCAGGCGCCCGACCTGGCCACTGGTCTCAAGCTCGCAAGAGTCAACCGCACGCACCGGCTTGCCTGCACGCAAGATCACTTCTCGATGGAAGGGCGCGACCTGGTGCGCGAGCAGGTGCTGGGCGAGCAGCCCGAAGCGCCTGAACGGGAATCGAGCGCGCACGGCCCCCTGATCACGCCGCCGACATTCGCGGGCGATCACCAGTGGGGCATGGTCATCGATCTCAATAGCTGCGTGGGCTGCAATGCCTGCGTGGTCGCCTGCCAGAGCGAGAATAACATTCCCATCGTGGGCAAGGATCAGGTGGAGCGCGGGCGTGAGATGCACTGGATCCGGCTTGATCGCTACTTCGCCGGCTCCGAGGAAGACCCAGCGCTTGTGCATCAGCCGGTCGCCTGCGTCCATTGCGAGAACGCCCCCTGCGAGGTTGTATGCCCGGTGTACGCCACCGCGCATAGCGACGAGGGGTTGAATGTGCAGGTCTACAGCCGCTGCATTGGTACGCGCTATTGTATGAATAATTGCCCATACAAGGTGCGGCGTTTCAATTACTACAACTATAATGAGCGTCCGCTCGACCGGTTGGTGATGGGCCCGCTTACCGAGAAGGGGATGGCCGAGCCGCTCAAGATCCAGAAGAACCCTGACGTGACGGTGCGGATTCGTGGAGTTATGGAGAAGTGCACATATTGTGTGCAGCGGATTGACCAGGCGAAGGTTGGGGCTCGGGTTGCGGCGGGCGAATCGGGGCGGATCGAGATCCCCGACGGCACAATTGTGCCGGCCTGCGCCCAGGCTTGCCCGGCGCGTGCGATTGTCTTCGGGGATCTTGCCGACCCCGGGAGCCGCGTCTCAAAGCTCAAGGCGGATCCCCGCAATTACGCGCTGCTGGGTGAGCTCAACACCGCGCCGCGAACAACGTACCTGAGCCGGCAGAGGAATCCGAATCCGAGGATGCCCGAAGCGGCGGGAGGCCGGGCATGAGCAGCCAGCACGGTAAGAGAACGGCTCCTCCACTGATTGACGGCGGACATGACTTCGGCGCACTGACCCGAATCGTCTGCGGCCTGGTGGAGCGGCCAGCGCCGGCGTGGTGGTGGTTGGCGTTCGTCGTCGCGAGCCTTGTCGCGCTCGTGGGAGGCGCGATGACCGTGTGGGTGATCTCCACCGGGATCGGCGTCTGGGGCATGAACTCCACCATCGGCTGGGCCTTCGACATCACGAACTTCGTCTTCTGGGTCGGCATCGGCCACGCGGGCACCCTGATTTCCGCGATCCTTTTCCTGTTTCGCCAGCGCTGGCGCTCCAGCCTCAACCGCTTCGCGGAAGCGATGACGCTCTTCGCGGTCGCGTGCGCTGGCCTGTTCGTGACCATCCATCTTGGTCGACCCTGGACGGTCTGGTATCTCGTCCCCGCGCCAAGCTCGTACAAGGTCTATCCCAACTTTCGCAGCCCGCTCTGCTGGGATTTCGCCGCGGTGGCTACCTACGCGACCGTGTCCACCCTTTTCTGGTACTACGGCCTGATTCCTGACTTCGCAAGCCTGCGCGATCGTGCCACCGGCTGGCTCAAGCCAAGGCTCTACGGCCTGCTCGCGCTCGGCTGGCGGGGATCAGGCCGGCACTGGCACAATTACGAATCGGGCTATCTCATGCTCGCCGCACTCGCGACGCCGCTGGTCGTGAGCGTGCATACCATCGTCAGCTTCGACTTCGCCACCTCGGTCATCCCAGGCTGGCATACCACGATCTTTCCGCCGTTCTTCGTCGTGGGCGCCATCTTCTCCGGCCTGGCGATGGTGATCACCCTCATGGTGCCCCTGCGCATTCTTTGTGGAATCAAGGATCTGGTCACGATCCGTCACCTCGAGAACATGTGCAAGCTCATGCTCGCCACGAGCTTGTTGCTGGGCTACGGCTATCTCGTCGAAATCGGCAACGCCTGGTACACCGGCAGCACCTTCGAGCAGGCGCTGCTCATGAACCGCATGACAGGCGCCTACGCCTGGTGCTACTGGACGATGGTGGCTTGCAATGTGCTTTTTCCGCAGCTCCTCTGGATTCGCTGGTTCCGCACCAACCCCTGGGCCATGTTCGTGCTCTCGCTGCTGGTGAACGTGGGGATGTGGTTCGAGCGATTTGTCATCGTGGTTATTAGTCTGTACCGCGATTATCTGCCGTCAAGCTGGATGATGTTCTATCCGACCCTGGTCGACATTTTGCAGTTCATCGGCGGTTTTGGCCTGTTCTCGACCGCGTTTCTGCTCTTCATCCGGTTCGTGCCGATGATCGCGCTATCGGAGGTCAAGGCATGCCTGCCGGAGGCCGATCCGCATGGGGAGCCGCACGCCGCCGCGGCGAGCGCAGCCGATGCGCGGCCGAGCGAGCCAGTTTTTTTGGAGCGTGAGGGAGTCCTGGATCGACCGATCCAGGGAGTCCTGGCGCGATTTCGCGGTCCCGCGGAGCTGCTCGAGGCCGCGACGAGTCTGCGCGAGGCGGGCTACGAGCGTATCGACACATACTCGCCATTCCCGATCCATGGAGCGGACAAGGCGCTCGGTCTTGGCCGCTCGCGAGTTCCTGTGTTCACGTTCCTGGGAGGATTGATCGGGGTTGTCTTCGCACAGAGTCTTCAGGCGTTTCTGAGCGTTGTGGTCTATCCCCTGGTCACGGGAGGCAAGCCGCTCAATAGCTCGGAGGCATTCGTTCCGATCTCGTTCGAGACCATGATCCTCTATGCCACCTTCGGCACAATCGCGGGGATGCTGCTGTTGAATCGGCTGCCCAGGCTCGCGCATCCCGTCTTCGGGGGACGAGAGTTTCGAGGCGCCACGGACGACGCGTTTTATCTGATGGTTGAGGCGGATGATCCGCGATTCGATCTGCGCCAGGCGGCGATGCTGCTTGCGTCTCTCGGCGGCAGGCAGATTGAGCCGCTTGGGGAATAGCCTGTTCTGGATGTGTTGGACTGGGCGGGACATGTGAACGAAACGAGTGGGTGTCAGCCATGCGTTGGGTGATTCTGGGACTGGCTCTCGTGACGGCGGGAACGATCGCCCTGGTGGGTCGGCGGGGAGACGTTTCAGCACGGCGGCCGCTGCTGTTCTTCGAGGACATGGCGTTCGCGCCCCGGTACGATCCGGAGGCCGCGGGTCCGTTTTTCAGCGACGGCCGATCGATGCGGACTCCGCCCGCCGGCACCGTTGCGTTCGGCGGGGGAGATTACGAAAGCGACGCTGGCTCGCCACGTCAGAACCGCGACTATCTCCGCGACGACATGCGCTACTACTTCGGCAAGGAGGGGCCCGGCTGGGCGCAGAACCCGCTCAAGATCGACACGGTTCTGCTGCACCGCGGCCAGGAGCGCTACACGATCTTCTGCGCGCCTTGCCACGGCGCGACGGGAACAGGGAACGGCGTCATGACCCAGCACGGCATGGTGGGCGTGGCGAGTATCAGTGACGCGCTTCACCGGCTCATGCCCGACGGCCAGTTCTTTGACGTGATCTCGCACGGCAAGGGGCGGATGGCGAGCTACGAGCGGCAGATCCCAGTCCGCGATCGCTGGGCGATCGTCGCGTATCTCAGGGTTCTCATGCGCAGCCAGGCGGGCACTGAGGCGGACGTTCCGGAGACGAAACGCACAGGGGCCAACCCATGAACCAGGATCGATCGTTCGAGCCAGTTCCGTCGATCCCGCCCGCGCAGGGCCGCGCCTTGATCGTTGCCCCACTGGTGATGTTTGCGCTCGCGGCCGGGCTGCTGCTCGCAGTCGTGCCCGGAAACCCAACCTTCAGCGACCCCAGGCGGCTGGCCTTCTCATACCTGACCGCGCTGCTGTTTCTCGCAAGCATCTGCGCCGGAGCACTGGCCTGGCTCATGCTGTTCCATCTCACAGGCGCAACCTGGTCCGTGGTCGTAAGGCGATTACTGGAAAACCTGACGAGACCGATCCCCTGGCTCCTGCCGCTGTTTCTGGTCGTGGGGCTCAGCCTCGGCCGGCTCTATCCCTGGGCAGACGCAGGGCGCGTGGCTTCCGATCATGAGCTCACACGCAAGGCGATCTGGTTGAACCCAACCTTTTACCTCGTTCGCACCGCCGTGTATCTCACGGTCTGGTGGGCGCTGGCCGCGCTGCTGGTCCGGCGATCGGCCCTCCAGGATCGCGGCGACGATGGTCCAATCTCGGACCGCATGCGCGCGACGAGCGCGTGGGGGCTCGTACTGCTGGGATTGACATCCAGCCTCGCCGCCTTCGACTGGGTGATGTCGCTCGATCCCCACTGGGCCTCGACCATTTTCGGCGTCTACTTCTGGGCGGGCTCGCTCGCAAGCGCCCTGGCAGCGCTCATCGTGATGGCAATCGGCCTCCGCGCCGCCGGATGGCTCCGCGAGGCTGTGACCGCAAATCATCTGCACGACCTTGGCAAGCTGCTCTTTGGGTTTGTTTGCTTCTGGGCCTACATCGGTTTCTCGCAGTATTTCCTGATCTGGTACGCAAACTTCCCAGAGGAAACGTCCTGGTACGTTGTTCGTCGCACCGGGAGCTGGAATACAATGAGCTGGGCGCTGGTCCTCGGCCACTTTGTCGCGCCCTTCGTTTTGCTCCTTTTTCGCGCCAGCCGCAGAAGCCCCGTGGTGCTCGGAATCGCGGCCGCCTGGATCCTCGTGTTTCATTATGTCGATCTGTTCTGGATGGTGATGCCGAGTCTCCGACCCGAAGGGGGCGCGGTGCACTGGCTTGATGCGGTGCTTGTGGCAGCGATCGTCTTTCTCGCGGGAGCAGTCATCGCTCGCGCCTGCCTGCGGAAACCCCTCGTTCCAATCGGCGATCCACGTCTTGCGGAATCGCTCGCGCTTAGGAGCTCGTGAGGAAACGTCCCCATGAACGAGCATATAAGAGAATCCGGTCAGATCCAGCCCCTCGATCCCGAAGTGCATGTTCCGGATTGGATCTCGCAAAGCGCGCGCGCGGCCGCTCCTGAGCGACGTCGAGGCGAGGGCGGCACTGCGATCAGAGTGCTCACTCGATTTGTGGCAAATCTCCTGTTCGTCGCCCTGACGATTGGGCTTACTTATTTCTACACGAATACATTTACTGTCCCGGTTTCGCCTGCGCTGGCCGAGACCGATCGCGAGGCGATTCGGAAACTGGAAGAGCTCAAGGCCAAGGATCGTGAGCTGCTCACGACGTACGGCGCGGTGGACCCTGTGATGAAGACGGTCCGCCTTCCCATTGAGCGTGCCATCGAGCTTTCGCTCAAGGAGGGATTCCGTCCGCCCGCTCTGGTTCCACCGTCGGCGCCGGGTAAGCCCGGGGCTGCAGGATCCGCCGCGGCGGCCGGAAAGGCGAATACACTGGCCGCGGCAGCGCCCGCATCACCCGCCTCCGCTCCGCCGCTGGTTCCAGGCGGGATGACTCCGGAACAGCTTTACCGTGCGGTCTGCATAGCTTGCCACGACCACGACGGCCGCGGCAATGTCGTCCGTAAGGCCATACCCGCCATTCCCGATCTGACCGACGCCAAGTGGCAAGCCAGCCGCACCGACGCCGATCTTCAAAACTCGATCCTCAACGGGAAAGGGCAGCTCATGCTGCCGATGAAGGACAAGCTTGCGCTTGCCGGTGTTGACGTTAAAAATATGGTTGCGTTTATGCGATCATTCCAGTCGGGCAAGGTGACCCTCACACCGGCAAGTCCACCGGCCGGCGCGTTTCCCCTTGCCCCAGCGCCCGCCGCGGGCGCGACTTCGCCTGGACTCCCAGGCGCGAGCGGGACCGCGGGTTCCCTGGCGCTGAACCTGAGTCCCACGCCGGCCTTTGGTTCCGCTGCCGGATCGTCGGGGCCGGCGCCCGGCTCAAGGCTGCCCGCGTCGATCTCCGCTCTTCCGGTCGCGACTCAGAATTCCGCCGCCGCGAACGAGAAAATCCGAGCCGGCGGGGCCGTTTTCTCGGTCAATTGCATCGCATGCCACGGCCCGGATGGGCGGGGAACCGCCGTGCGCATCGCCATGCCGCCGATCCCCGATTTTACTTCCGCCGACTGGCAGAAGAGTCGCCAGAATCCTCAACTTGTCATTAGCATTCTCGAGGGCAAAGGTACGCTGATGCCTCCCTGGAGAGGCAAGGTCACTCCGCAGCAAGCGCAGGATCTCGTCGCGTATGTGCGATCATTCGGGCCGGCGGAAATCGCGGCGGCCGCGATCGCCTCTATGGGCAATAGCTTCAAACAGCGCCTCCAGCAATTGCGCGCGGAATTTGATCTGCTCGAGAGCCAGGCAAGCGCACTGGCCGGTCCTTGAGCTCTACCCTACGGAATCAACGTCGGACGAGCGTGAACGGTTCATGCTCCTGGCTGACAGCAATCATCAACGGCAAGGAGGTCGTGTGATGGATCGGCTTGTGGGTCGTCATTTGCGGGCCATGGTTTTTGCGTGGGGGACTTTTGGTCTCCTGGCGTGTTGTCCCCGCGCGAAGGCGAACGATGAGGTCGTTACAGTCGATCCAGCGACTGGCCACCAGCATGCGCAGGCACGGCATCGGCACTGCTGGCTGCCCTGGCGCCGCGATCCGATTCCGAGAACCTACTCGTACCTTTACGACCCCTGGTTCAATCAGCCCAGGCACACGCGGGTTCAGAACCCGGATGGTTCCACTCGCTGGCGAACCACTGTGCGCGGGCTGCCACTGGGTACGCCGTGGCCGTCGCACTGAGGCCGGGTCACCGGTTCGTCGGCGGCGCGGATTGGAGCGGTGGTTGGCCAGTCGACGGTTCTGGCTGCGGCTGAGCCGCCGGGGCCGGCTGCGGGACCGCGCTCCCAGCCGGAGGTGGAGCCGCGGGCTGCGCCGCGGCCGGTGGTGGAGCGGCGGGCTGCGCCGCGGCCGGTGAGCCCTGGTCGCCGCCTCCAGGCTGCACAGGCGCGATCTGATCACGCAACTCGGTCATGGGCTGGCCAAAAATCAGCCGCTTGGGCGATGGCTCGTTCGCGGGCGTCGGCGGCTGGGGAAGGTCATGCCAACGCTGCAAAAACGCCAGCAGCTTCTCGTATTCCTTACCCGTGAAGCAGGCGCGAACCCGCATGTGCGCAGCCACGTTCTGATAGTTTGCAAACGGGCGTTCGCCAAGCGCACGGGCATTGTGGCACTGGGCGCAATACATCGAAAAAACCTCGCCACCCGTCAGCGAATCCTCGAACGTCTCGGCGCCGTCGTCCGGACGAGGAATCCGGAGCGGCGCAGGGCCGCGGGCGTGGTCGATCGGCATGTGCTCGCAGCCAGCCGTCGCCGACGCAAGCACGCCGACGAACGCCAGAATCCTGAGTTGCACACCCCAGGTCGCTCTTGTGGCCACGATCGGTCCTCCTTGTCCCTGGCCCGGAATCACTCGAATGAGCCTTCCGCCTTACACCGATCTCGAGATTAGAAGTTCGTGGCGAATTGAACCATGAACACGTTGTCTTGCAAAGGGCGATGAAGCTGGGCGTTGATCTCGTACGCAAACTTGAGAATGGACGACGCGTAAAGATAGTAATTGACGCCAAGAGTATACTGATTGGCGTCGATTGGCGCCGTCGTGAGCGGGCCATAGCCGCTCAGGTCGAGATGGGCCTGGTCGATTCCGTGGAAGAACGCATCGCTGAAGCGGGCGACATATTCGAGACGTTGCAAATGCTGCCGTAACGAATGGTAGTTGCGATACGCAACCTGCGCGTAAAGGCCCTGACGCTGGATGTTGTTCCCGATGAAGTTCCTGGTGTTCTCATAGCTATTACCATACTCAAACCGCACATCCCAGTTGCCGCGGTGGTAATTAAAGTAAGGCTGCCAGATGCTGTAAGCTGCACCCGAGCCGAGACTGTAAGGTGCGTTGACGAACTCCGAGGCGCCGAAATTGATCCCGAGTGTTGGCAGCCAGAAACCAATTCTGCCGCCATAGGCCATGGCGTCGTTCACATTCGCGGTCGTTCCAATCAGGGCGCCTTGATCCGCCCAGTCAGCCGATTTGCCCGCGCCTGGTACTCCCAGCCCGTTTGACGCGAAGACCGCATATTCCATCTTGATCGGAGAGCCGAAGAGATATTTCGCTCCCCGAAATTGCAGACCGGTTACCGTTAGACCGTCTGGAATCACCTGTTGCATCACGAGAGGAATATCTGGCAGTTTGTTGATCCAGCGCGGGTCGAGCCGCTCGTTCCAGTAGCCGATCGGGGCCAGAAAATATCCCACATCCATCGTGAGCCAGTTGTTGAGGAAGATATCAAGCTGAGCCTGGCCGAGACCAACGCCGGACTGGTTGAATGTCGTCTCCGCGGAAATGAGCATTCGCTTGTTGAGCTGGACCAGGAAGAAGGGCGTATATTCCTCGAACTGAAACTGCCCCGCGCCCCGCTTGCCCTGAAAAAGATCATAGCGCGTGGAAACGGTGTTCCAGATCGAGATCGGCGTAACGTTATTACCGCTGGGAGTAAACCACTCCTTGAGCTGCGTTGGCAGCCAGGGCGGATTGCGTTTCAGATTGTCAACCGAGTCAGTCAGGATGTTCTGCGAATTCGCGATTTGCTGGTCGCGTTCCGCGGCCTGGGTCGCACGGGCAGAGAGCGCCGCCGTCTGCCCCTGTAACTGCTCAATCGCGGAACCCTGAGACTCGACCTGGTCTCCCACTAGCCCGAGCTCCTCCTCGAGAACCCGGAGCTGCCTCCTCTGAATCTCGGTGAGCTGATCGCGCCGACCTGTTCCACCCAGGCCAGGCTGGCCGGCCTGCGTGGCCGGACTACCCGGAAGCGCAGGCATGCTCGGCACACTACTCTGATACGCCTTGAGCTGGCTCTCAAGGGTTTGAGTTGTTTTCCGCAAGACCTCAATCTGTTGCTCTTGATCCTTGCCTTTCTTGCGTTGCTCATCCATGTCGTTTGCGTACTTCTCGCGTAGAGCCTTGATCTCTCGCGTGTTTTGCTCGAGCGCCTCCCGGAGCGCCCTGATGGCCTTGGCCTCCTCACTCTGCGCAGCACCGAGTTGAGACCCCTGACCAGAAGTCGCCCCGGGTGCCGAAGGCTGGCTCGCGGGGAGGTCGTCCGCCCCTTGGGCAAGTCTCCCAGACGGGGGTGCCAATAAAATCAAAGTCAACACGATTAAACGTATGGACGATTGAATTGTCTTGGTCCTCTAGCTGGCTTTTAATATCGAAAACGGAGATTCGATCCGGCAGCGAGATGGGATACCGACGGATCAGGCCCAGACAAGGCATAAGAGACGTGCAGCACGTTCAAATCGGGGATCTCGAGCACCAAGGCAAACTGATCGAGATCGATCCCATCGACTTGACCCTATCCGAGTGATCGGATCGATCGAGCTTGCGGATGAAAGAAATCTTTACGATCGGGAGAAATGTACTGGCTGGATGCTGAGAGTGAATGAGTGTGGTTGTGGGCGGAACGGGAGGATTCACGGGGAAAAGGGGCTTGGCGCAAGGCGGGCAGGAGGTGACGTGGGTTGGCTCTGAACGGGGGCCGATCTTGTCGCTGGTGGAACTGGCTGAGCCTGCGCAGGCGGAGGTGTTCGGGTTGTCGGCGGGGCAGAAAGCCCTTGCGTTGGCTGGGTTGCCGCCGCGGGGTGGGGGGGTGAGGCTGGAGGATTTGCTGCTGGGGCAGGCGTTGAAGCTGGGGCAGCAGCGTGGGTTGGAGTGGCCGGAGCAGCGGGGCCCAGGCCAGGTCTTGAGACTTCCTGACCAGGCTCCAGGGAATGGAGGAACCGGGCGAGTGCCCATGACTCCTCAAGGGTGATCGCGCCGCGGAAGGACGGCATGACTGCGCCTCGGCCTTCCAGAATCACACGCGAGCGGTAGTCGTCGGGGCGGGTCGATTGCCAGACGTGATTCGTAAAGTCAGGGACATCAGGAATATCCCAGACTCCGCGACCATCCACACCGTGGCAACGGATGCAGTAGCGATTGAATAGATTCAACGCCACGCGCCTTTCCTGCTCTGGGCTCCGGACCCAGTACCATTCTCCGCTACCGTCCCGGTTGCTGACATCGCCGGGCCCGGTCGCGTGACCCATTCCATGTTCGCGGCAGAGCAAATGGGGCCATCTCTTGCCACAGTGACATCTGGCGGATGCGCTTGAAAGCAAGACGGTTCCAAGCATGGCTGCGGCGAGCGCAACCCCGAGTCCGAGACGTTTCATGTCATTGGCGGGCTTTTTCTTGCCCATGTCGACCGACTTCATTGCGCCTCCTGTTCCGCGCACTCTCGCCTGATTCCTCCAGACGTGCCCTCGCCGCAGCCCGGCCACGCGATGTGTGGGTCTCTAACGGCTATCGGAATAAGAGCGAGCGCGACGTTAGCCCGGAAATTTACAAACGCCACACAATGGGTGTGTGCGTGTTTGCCGCTCGCATGCATTGGCCAGGGGCATCCTGCCTGGCCTCGCCTGACCCACTGGGTCGAGCAACCGAATCCACTGGAATCTCGAAGCGCTCAGGTGCGCCGGGCGTGGACAACCCGAGGATGGAGGGCGAGATCTCGGATCGTGGGATTGAGGCGAAATTCCGGCCGGTCGAGCAAGGCGCGCACGGCCTTTTCCTGATTGTGACCAATCTCCAGGATCAGATGGCCCTCCGTCTTCAGGAGCGGAATGGCCTGTTCGATCAGTCTTTCGACGATGGCGAGACCACTGGGGCCGCCATCGAGCGCTCCACGAGGCTCAAAGTCGCGCACGCATGGGGCGAGGTGTTCGATCTCAGCACTGGGGATATAGGGCGGATTTGAGAGGATCACATCGAAGGGCGCCTCGGCGGCAATGGGCTCGAGCAGGTCGCCTTCGCGGAACTCGATCCGTTCGGCCACACCATGCTTCTTCGCGTTGGCGGCCGCGACCGCCAGGGCAGAGTTCGAGCGGTCGACCGCGATGAACTGGGCCTGAGGATTCTGATGTGCGGCCGCGATCGCCAGGCAGCCCGAGCCGGTGCCCACATCCACAGCCCGGACCGAGCCGCGATCGCGCGTGCATTCGAGGAATTCGACGACCACGAATTCCGACTCCGGGCGCGGAATCAAAACCGCTGGGCTGACGTCAAACGGCAGCGAGAAGAACTCCTTGCGCCCCACCAGATAGGCCACGGGAGCACCCCTGGACCGGCGTTTCACGAGCTCGCGATAGCGGTTACGGATCGGAGTTTCAACCTCCTTGTCGATGTCGGTGTAGAGCTCCACTCTTTCGCAGCCGAGCGCAAAGGCGAGCATGACCTCGGCATCGAGCCGGGGGGTTTCGGACCCGTTTCGCTTGAGATAGTCGGCGGTCCATGCGATCAGCTTGCGCACGCTCCACGTCTCTTCGGGCGCGCGGTCTTCCGACTGTTCCGCCGTATGTTGCCGCTTCGATTCCGTCATGCCGAGCTTGGCCTCACTCCGTTGCCACTCCCGAGACGACCTCCTCAATGTCGCCGACCCGCAGCTTGCGATCGTGCTCAATGAGCGCCCGGGTGAGCGGGAGCAAATCCCCCTGCATCACCTGGTCGAGATTGTAAAGCGACAGGCCAATGCGATGATCCGTTACGCGGTTCTGTGGGAAGTTATAAGTGCGGATGCGCTGCGAGCGGTCCCCGGAGCCGATCAGATCCCTGCGTGCCTGGTCGCGCTCGCTGCGCACGGACTCGCGCGCCTGCTCAAAGAGGCGCGTCCTGAGGATGCGCATGGCCTTGGTTTTATTCTTGTGCTGGCTGCGTTCGTCACGGCAGTTCACGACCACTCCGGTGGGCAGGTGGGTGATCCGCACGCCGGATTCGGTCTTGTTCTGGTGCTGGCCGCCAGGTCCGCCGGAGCGCATCACGTCGATCAGCAGATCTTCGGTGCGGATGACGACGTCCACGTCCTCAGGCTCGGGGAGCACGGCGACGGTGGCGGCCGAGGTGTGGATGCGCCCCTGCGCTTCTGTCTCGGGCACGCGCTGAACCCGGTGCCCGCCGCTTTCGAACCGCAAGTATCGGTATGCCCCGTCGCCCGAGACGCTGAACGAGACCTCGCGGAGGCCGCCGAGTTCGGTGGCTTCCATGTCGAGAACCTCGAATTTCCAGCCCATGCGCTCGGCGAAGCGGCGATAGGTCTCGTAAAGATCACGGGCGAACAGGGCCGCCTCGTCTCCGCCGGTCCCTGCGCGGATTTCCATGATGAGTGCGGCGTGGTCGGCGTCCGACTCCTGGTCGTAAACCAGGTCGGAAAGGATGCGCTGTTCTTCCGCGAAGCGCGCCCGAAGCTGGTCGAGCTCGGCGGTGGCGTACGACTTCATCTCGGGATCGGTCTCGGCGGCTTCGAGAGCCTGGGCCTCGCGCATCGAGCGGCCGAGCTCGAGCCAGCGGCCATAAGGCACCGCCGTCCTGGCAAGCGCGCCGCGCTCGCGCGCAAGTGCGCTTAGCCGCGCCGGATCACGCGTGATCTCTGGATCCAGGAGCGCTTGCTCGATCTCCTGGAATCGCGCGTAATCCGTCTGAAGTCGCTCGAACACGTCCGTTCTCTCGCTCGCAGCGGATACGCCTGCCCCGGGACGCTCGAACGTCGGCCGCCGGAGCAGGCATGATCACCGCGCGTCAGACCCAGTTCAGGCCTTCTTGGCCTTGCCGTAGGTTCCCTGGAACTTCTTGTTGAACTTGTCCACGCGGCCCGCCGCGTCGACAAACTTGACCGACCCAGTGAAAAATGGGTGGCACTTCGAGCAGACCTCGACTATGATCTTCGGCTTGGTGCTCCGCGTCTGGAACGTGTTGCCGCAGCCGCAAGTCACAACCGAATCAACATATTTGGGGTGGATGCCGTCTTTCATCGACCAGTACTCATCTCAAGAAATCGTGGGGCGAGTGGATCTCAGGACTTCGTGTCGAGGAGCCCCGCGACCGCCTTCTCGACCTCGTCATACGTAAACTGATTGTTGGGATCGTCGAGCGTGAACCGCTTGATTTCCTTGCCGTCTGCGCCAAAGACAAAGACGGCCGGAATCGCCGTGATCTTGAGTTTTTCGAATCCCTGGCCGAATTCCTCGTCGAGCAGGATGTTCGTGATCTGGGCGTTCTTCGACTTGAGGAACTTGCGAGCGTCTTCGACGGCGTTCTTGTCGCTGGGATCGTCGAGCGAAACCGAGATCACCCGCAGCCCCTTGGATGCGTATTTCTTATGCATCTCAAGCAGGTGGGGGAAGTTTTCCTTGCAAGGGCCGCAGGTTGAAGCCCAGGCGTCGACGAGGGTGTAGCGCGCGCTGCCGGGGGATTTCAGGAGCGACTCGAACTTATCCCAGTTAAGCGCTTCGAGCCTGGGCTCGGGATCACGCGCGGTGGCCGCGTTCGCAAGCGCGAGGAGTGCCAGACCGCAGGCGGGCAAAAGCAGCCGGATCGCAATTCGCCGTGTCACCTTTGTGCTCCTGAGTTAAAGGCAGAGAAACAAGATACCGCGCATCCGCCCCGGCGCACAGAGCCGTGGGCCAAACCCAGTGCGAACAAAAACGCCGCCGAGCCCGCGCTGGGACTCGACGGCGCGTTGGTCGATCCGGCGAGCCCAGGCTCGCCGGCGCCCTGATCAGGCTTACTTCTTCTTGTACTGGATGCCGCAACCGAAGGCCGCGGTCTCCTCGACCGGGGGATTCTTGCCCTCGAGAAGGGCGTTGACCGCGTCGCGGAGGAACTTGGTCTTCACCTTGGTCTGGGTGGCGTTGTCGTCGAGCGAGCCGGTGTAGCGGATCTTGCGGGCCTTGTCGAGCACGAAGAACTGCGGGGTACGGGTGGCGCCATAAGCCTTGCCCACCGCCTGGCTGGCGTCATGGCCGTAGATGTAGTTCGAGCCGTGCTCCTTCGTGTACTTCTTGATGCCTTCGATCCGGTCCTCATCGGAATCGCTCACCGCGAGGCCGACGACCTTCACGCTCTTGTCCTTGTAATCCTTCGTGAAGTCGATGAGGCGGTCCTCGTAAGCCTTCACCATCGGGCAATGATTGGCGAGGAACACAACCACAATCACGTCTTCCTTGAGGTCAGCCAGGCTGAGGCTCGTGTCCTGGCCGTTCTCAACGGCAGGAAGACCCGAGAAATCCGGGGCCTTGTCGCCGACGCTGATGCTCTTGTTGTACTTGCCAGCGAAAACGGGGGCGGCGACCAGGGCGAGGGCCGCCAGTCCGATCAGAGCTTTGCGCATCGAATTCTGTCTCCAGAGGTCATACTCAGGGGGTCGGAACCCAGCGAAACATCTCGAATCAAGAGGATGCTTGCACGCACTGAGCCCGATGGCGATTCCGGTACGGACCTGGTCCCCAGGCCACGGACTCGGACTTGATTATAAGAAGCGACATTCGTCCGTCAACTGGCCCGGGCAGGCCGAGCCGATTCGGGAACGAGGCGGATTCAGTCGCTTTTTGCCGGGTTTTCGCAAATCTTCGAGGCAGGATCTGCCTTGAGATTGAGCGCCACGGGGGTGCGATGGCCGGCGCGCGCCCCGGTACGCCGATGTGAGTTGTTGTTGTGGCCGAGGACGCCAACGAATAGTGGTTCCAGGCGGAGGAGCCTGGCCGGAGTTACGACTCGGCGCCACGATCAAACGGCGGCTTTTCTTCGTGTGGCGGCGGTAGTGTGTTGTCGTGGACGAGGATCGCGGCGGCGCCGACGAAATAGGTGCGCGTGTTCGCAACGTCGAGGTTGAAAACGGGCTGAACGGGTGCTTGCTTGAGCTCGATGATCCGCGACGGTCCGGCCAGCGTTCGAATGATCTCGCCGGTTTTCAGCTCCCGCGCCATCTTCCAGCCGGCCCCCACGATCCAGAAGCGATGGTAAAGGCTGGCGACAACGGCGTCGCCATTCTCGAGCGTAATCCGCAGCGTGACGTCGGGAGGATTGCGGTGCAGTATGAGAACTGGCTGGTAGGAAAGCGCGCCTGTGGCCGTGTCCTGGCTTAGAACCAGGTCTCCCGTTTGGATCGATTCGATGGGCCTTGGGCCTGTGCTGGTGCGGACGGGAGTTCCCGCCGCGAAGCAACTGACGATCAGCGGCGGCGTCAGGTCGGGGCGGCGTTGATCGCGGCGTAGACCTTCGGCGGCGGGCTGTAGCGGTATCCGATGCGGTCATAATACCAGGAATTCCAGCCGTCCTCGTCATCGACGCCCAGGCTGGCGGGGGCTTCCATCGCGATTCGCAGCGCGGTCTCCGCGCGTTGATTGATCATCTCTCCCTGGGCGTTGGCGATCTCGATATCGCGAATATCGGCGGCCAGGCGTTCGCGTGCGATCTCCGCCTTGATCTGTGCATCCGCAAGCATCGCCGCGGTGCGCTGTTCTGCCTGCGCGAGCAGTTGCTGACTGTGCCCGAAGTGCCACTCCTTGTGCGTGTAATGGTTTAACTGACTGTTGTATTGATCCAGATCGTTGCCCGACATCACCAGCGGCATCCCATCGGCAGCATATCCGACATAGCCGTGGAAGTTTGAGCTCAGCTTGAAGGCCGGCGGTGCATCGTACGTCCGGGTGATCCGAAAGCGGGGCGAATCGATGACCAGACTCCCCTGGGAACCAGGTCCGCCCACGGGTTTGGCCTGGTAGGTCATGGGCGCATGGATCAGGCTGACAAGCTGGCCGGCATAGTCGCGGGGCTCACGTCCCTTGAGTCCTTCCGCCGCCGCGGCGCGGACCTGGGGATCGTCAGGCCAGACCGCCAGCCTGGCGAGCCAGTTCGTCGCGAGGGGCGCATCGATCTGTTTGAGCAACGTGATGGCAAGCTTCTGAGCGGCGGTGGACCCGCGGGCGAACGCGCGCACGATCGAGGGGACCGCAAGCGGGTCAGTGATTTGCTCCAGATTCGCCCGTGCTGCTTCGCGGTGACGGGCGTCTCCCAGCTCGATCGACCACTTCCGCAACAGGGGTTCTCAGTGCCGATCCGCGCGTTTCTGGGCAAGCAACTGGCGCTCCTCCGCCGCGATCTGCTCGTGATTCATCCAGCGGCCGTGGTGTTTGACGTAACCCAGATGCTTCCAGGTCGCCTCGTTCCGAGGGTTGAGGTGAAGCGCAGTCGTGAGGTGCGCCTGGGCTTCGGGCTTCAGCCCGTTCGACTCGCACCAAAGACCGATCCGGACATGCTCGGCCGCAACCCGGTGGTCGAGGATCGCCTTGACCTCCGCCGCCTTCTGATGCAAGCCGACCTTCTCATAGCGCTGGACCGCCAGCCATTCCGTCGCCGTATCACGCTCGATCTGTTCCCTGCGGGCGATGTACTGGGCATTTTTGGCTGCCAACGGCCTGTCTTCTTGCATCTCCCGGCTCACGGTGTCGGCGGGCGCCCACTTCCCCTTGTAAAACACTTCTCCCAGCAAACCGTGCGCGGTCGCATGGTTGGGCGAAAGCCGAATCACCTGCTCGAGCACGGCACGTTTCTGCGCCTCCATGTGACGCTCCTCGCACCACAGAGCCAGTTTGATCAGCTTTGGCACGTCAAAGCGTGCCCTGGCTTGCGCGGCGGTAAACTCGGCAACATCCGCCGGCGTGGGCTCATCGGGCTTCTGTCCCGTCAGCAGCACGAGTGCAAGAATCGCCGTCGACAGCGACGTCATGGTGCGGACTCCCGGACCTGAGGGTCGCGACCTGGATCTGGCGAGAAGTGACAAAAAGTGAATCTAACAGATCGCGATCCGGCCTGAAAGGAGTCAGATCAGCCTGAGGCGCTGGTCGTTTACGATGTTTTTAGGACAGAGTCTCGCCGGGGTGGATCGAGACCGCGTCTTGAGCCTCGCGAGCGAGAATCTTCCGCTGGCCAGGACGCGCAAAGGGCGAGCCGGCCAGCGACATCTGTCGCAGGTGGCTCGCCCTGCTCATGGGCCTGGGTTTTGCTCGAGCTTGCCTAGCGCTGCTCGAGCCGCGAATCCTGGATCACGTCGTCGGGAGCGTGTTCGACGAATTGCCAGGAGAGTTCGACCGCGACGATCTTCATGAACTTGTTCTTGAAGAACGACCGGCTGGTGCCGGTGTCGATCGGCAAGGGACCGCGGTTGGGGAAGCCGGTTTCCACGTACTCGTCGTAGATGTTCTTGGCTTCCTTGGGCTGATCCTTGATTGGTTTATCCTTGCTGTTCTTGGGATACTCCATGCTGTAGACCTGCACGTGGATCTTGGAATCGCCGTGTACGACGTTGAGGTCGCCGGGGGCCTGGATCTGGAACTGCTCGACTTCCATGAAGATCACGGTGTCGGCATCGAAGTCATTGGCGACTTCTGCGGGGTCGGTCGTGCGCGGATGGGCTTCGATCCAGGTTGCTGTCTTGTCGGGGTCGACGACAGTAACCTTCTTGACCTTCTTGCGCAGGGTATTGGTAAGTTCGCGAGTCAGGTCGCGCTCGAGCGAGGGGAACTCGGCAAGCGCTCCCGAAGTCGCGTAGCAGAGAATAACGACCTTCTTATTGGTAAGCGGCGGCCCCGGCGCGGGGATCGAGGGCTCGAATGGCTGCAAGAAATACGCGAGAGCCCGCGGATCGCAGCCGGTGAACGCAACCACGCTCCCGGTGGCGAGTACCGTGGCTGCCACGATGCGAAAAGTCATCGAACGAGGGATCATCCTTTACCCCCTGCCTGACCCGGCGATTCGCGAAACGCCCCGGGAGAACAAGCTCCCGCCGAGCCTTGATTGGATAGGCGACTGGACCGCTCGCGGGACGGCGTTTCGTCCCCGGAGGGTCGGTCTGGACAGCGCACCGCCTGGGCGTGCCAACCAAAAGAACAGGGCACGGCCGGGCGCACGCTTGAGAAAGGCGAGCGAACCGTACGTGAAAGCGGCGGAAGCGCCAAGAGCGAAATCTGGGATTTGTTGATGGCTGGGCCTCCGCGCCGCGGGCAGCCTGCCGCACCCACATTCAAGCTGGGATTGTCGCATTCGTCTCGATCGGATTCCTGCCGTTTCTTGCGTGGTGGAACCTCGGCGTCTCGTTGCCGCCACGCGGCAAGTGTGCGTGGCAAATCGTCGGCCTGCTCGGGAGCGGATTTCGGATCTTGCCGTGAGGTCGATTGGTGGCAGCGGCTTTGTCGTGCTCCGGAAGCTTTTCGAGCGCCTTGACCAGCCGCCTGTGTTGGTCCTGGGTGATCTTCGAGATCACCTGTCTCGAGCGTCCTCGAACACTGGAATTGAGAACGACGCTCTCCCCCACGATGTTGAGATCCCAGGTGCCATCGTCCGCGCGGCATCGGATCACCGGTGCATAGGTGACGAGCGTCGGCCGCCAGCGGCGATCTTGGTCGGACAGGATCTCTCGGAGGAGCTTCTCGAAATCCGAACCCGCGACGAGCTTGAAAACTCGGTCTGGCACCCCTGGCTGGTGCGCATTCCACTCCACGCTACGGCAGTTCGCGAGGTTGATGGCCTGCGGTCCGGTATCGCACCCCGCGCTGAACGCCTGGGCGATCATGAGCGTCAAAAACGCCGAAGCTGAGATACCGCGCGGCCTTGCGGCGCGCCCGCCTGGGTAGGAATGCGACTGCGGCATGCGAAACGTCCTCCGCCTGGGACGGGCTCTTGGGGGGTGGCACGCAAGCTGGGGTTAAAGCGTTTCAACCCAGGCTTCGGCCTCGAGCGTGGCCTCTCTCATTCGATATTCGACCTCGCGGCGGCAATCTTCAAGGGTGTCACGATCGGCGTCGGCGGGCACGTGAACGGCTCGAGGCGCCACGCAGGCGGCGGGTGTGAACGGGCGAGGCACGCAGAACCGGTCCCAGCTCTTCGCGCGCCAGGGACGCTTGAACGCCATCCCCGCACCCACGATTGGAAATCCGGTCTTGCTTGAGAGGTAAGCCACTCCCTGGTGCACCTTGCGCCTGGGTCCACGCGGACCGTCAGGCGTAACACAAAGATGCCCCTGGTCGATGCGGAGCGTCATTTCGCGAAGCGCGCGGGCGCCTCCGCGCGTTGTGGAACCCCGCACCACGCCGAAGCCCAACCGGCTCACTACCTGCGTGATCAATTCGCCGTCGCGATGATCGCTGATCAGAATGTGCATCTCAGGCCACGCCCAGAAATAGGCGGGGAAGAGCATGACTTCGTGAAAGAAAGCGTAGACGTAGCGTGTGCCGCTTTGGCGGGCGACGGCAGGATCCACCTGGGGATCCAGGTAGCGAAAGTGGTACGTGAGCGTCGAGCCCAGCGTGCGCACAAGTGCTGCGCCGGCAATTCCCACGGTCCGTATCGCGAGCGGATGGCTGATCTTCATGAGTCGCCTCGCGCATACCTGCCCTCGCCGGCATCCGACCGACCGAGGATCTGCCAGAGTGTGAGCAGGATAGAGAATCTCGCGAGGCTGTCAACGCGGCTCGAAAACGCCAAAGTGGCGCAACCGCCAGGAGCCGGCGCTTTTCCAGGCGTCGCGGCGCCCCTACGATAATCCTGGGCAGCGCGGTGGCCTGACCCTGAAACAGGCGAGCGGAGGTGACTCTTGATGCAGAAGCCTGGCCCTGTTCTCCAGACCGAGCGCTTGATTTTGCGCCCCTGGAGAGAGAGCGATCTCGAGCCGTTCGCGGCCTTGAACGCCGACCCGGTCGTGATGGCCCATTTCTTGAAGCCGCTTGATCGGGCGGAGAGCGATGCATTTGTCTCGCGGATCGAGGCGCATTTCGCGCGTGAAGGCTTTGGCTTCTGGGCGATCGAAGCGCCCGGGGTCGCGGAACTGGTCGGTCTCGCGGGGCTTGCCCGGCCGCCGTTTCAAACGCACTTTACCCCCTGCGTTGAGATCGGCTGGCGGTTAGCGCGAGCGTTCTGGGATCGAGGCTACGCCACCGAGGCTGCCCGCGAGGCGCTTCGATACGGGTTTACCGAGCTTGGTCTCGAGGAGATCGTGTCATTCACCGTGCCGGGGAACGTGCGCTCACGCGCAGTGATGGAACGGCTCGGCATGACGCGCGATCCTGCCGACGACTTCGACCACCCCTCGATCCCCGAAGGCCATCCGTTCAAACGGCACGTGCTCTATCGCAAGCGTGCGGCCGAAGCCTCAGCGTGACTCATGCGCCCCAGCCTGCGGGGCCTGGCGATGGAGCGATCGCGGCGTTTTTTTGGCTGGCCGCGCGGGGGCCTCGAAGAGCCGGGGCACAACATCGTCCAGCGTGTCGACGAACCGAAACGTGATATCCGCTTTCACCTCGGGCGGGATGTCGATCAGATCCTTCTCGTTGTGGCGCGGAAGCAGAATCACCTTGATGCCTGCCCGCCGCGCGCCGAGGACCTTTTCACGCACGCCGCCGACGGGCAACACCCGGCCCGTGAGCGTCACTTCGCCGGTCATCGCCAGGTCGCGCTGAATGGGCGTGTCGCGGAACAGGCTGATGAGCGCGGAAGCAATGGCCACGCCGGCCGATGGGCCATCCTTGGGCACCGCTCCCGCGGGCACGTGGATGTGCAGGTCGGTCTTGTGGAACCGGGCCAGGTCGACCGAAAGTGCCTTGGCGTGGCTGCGCAGGTAACTGAGCGCGGCCTGGGCGCTTTCGCGCATCGACTCGCCGAGCAGTCCGGTGAGCGTGAGCCCGCCCTTGCCCTGCATACCCGTCGCCTCGATGAACAGAATCTCGCCCCCCGTCGGCGTCCAGGCCAGTCCGGTTGCCACGCCCGGGATGCCCGTGCGGTCGGCAAGCTCGCGGAAGTAACGGGGCGGACCCAGGAATTCCAGAATCGCGTTCGGCTCGAGTGCCGTCGTCCCCTTGCGGCCTTCCGCGCGTTTGCGCGCGACCTTGCGGCAGACGGCAGCGATTTCACGCTCGAGATTCCGCAGGCCGGCCTCGCGCGTATAGTCGGAGATGATGCGGCGGATCGCGGCGTCGCTGATCTTCAGATCGGCCGCTGTGAGTCCATGCTGCTCGAGCTGCTTGGGAATGATGTACTTCTGCGCGATCTGGGTCTTTTCTTCCTCGCTGTAGCCCGGGAGCTGGAGCACTTCGAGCCGGTCGAGCAGCGGCGAGGGAATGGTCTCGAGCATGTTCGCCGTGGCGATGAACATCACCTTGGAGAGGTCGAAGTCAACGTCGAGATAATGGTCGCGGAATGAGGAATTCTGCTCGGGATCGAGCACTTCCAGGAGCGCAGCGGAGGGATCGCCCCGGAAATCGGCGCCGAGCTTGTCGACCTCGTCGAGCATGAAGACGGGGTTATTGGTCCCAGCCTTGCGGATGCCCTGGATCACGCGCCCGGGAAGCGCAGCCACGTAGGTGCGGCGATGGCCGCGGATCTCGGCCTCGTCGTGCACGCCCCCCAGGCTCACACGTACGAACTCGCGCCCAAGAGCCTTGGCGATGCTCTTGCCGAGCGAGGTCTTGCCCGTGCCGGGCGGACCCACCAGGCACAGAATCGGCCCCTTCATGTCCTTCTTGAGCTTGCGCACCGCCAGATACTCGAGAATTCGCTCCTTGACCTTCTCAAGATCGAAGTGGTCGCTGTCGAGCACCTTCCGCGCCCGCCTGAGATCGAGCCGATCGCGGCTGGCATTCGCCCACGGAAGGATGGCGAGCCAGTCCAGATACGTGCGCACGATGGAGTATTCCGCGGAGCTCGGGTGCATCGCCGACAGCCGTTCGAGCTCTCGCTCCGCCTCCGTGAGCACTTCCTGCGGCGGGTTGGCCTTCTGAATCCGCTCCCAGAGCTCCGTGACCTCAGGATTCTCGGGCTCGCTCTCGCCCAGCTCCTCCTGGATCGCCTTGAGCTGCTGCCGCAGGAAATGGTCGCGCTGGGCTTTCGAAAGCTCGCTGCCAACCTGCTCCTGAATCTTGGTCGAAAGCTCGAGCACGGCAAGCTGACGCGAGAGATACTGCCCCAGCCGCTCGAGCCGTGCCTTGACGTCGATCTCCCCCAGCAGGCTCTGCTTCTCCTCAATCGTAAATGGCAGGCTCGACGCCAGCAGATCCGCCAGCCGCCCAGGCTCCCGCGTGTTGATCGCCGCGACCTGAAGCTCTTCCGGAATCTGCTGGCTCTGATCCACCATCCGCTGGAAGAACCGGTTCACATGATGCACAAGCGCATCAAGCTGAACTCCGGTCTCGACGATCTCCTGGCACGGCTCAACCTGGGCCACGATGTAAGGCTCGGTCCGCACCACCGAGACCAGCCGCGCGCGATATTGCCCCTGGCAGACAATGCGCGTGGAGCCGTCCGGGAATTTGAGCATCTTGAGGATCATCCCCACGCACACAATGGGATAGAGATCCTTGAGCTCGGGGGCGTCGATCTCGGGATGGAGCTGGCTCACGAGCCCGACCATGCGCTCGCCGACCATGCAGTCGTCGATCAACCGAATGCCGCTCGGGCGGTTGATCACAAGCGGCACGACCGTTTGCGGAAACACAACGTCGGAGCGAAGCGGCAAGAGCGGAATCTGGCTCGGTTGCAGGGTCTCGTTCTCGTCACGCTCCGAGAGGACGATCAACTTGCTCGCGTTCGGCTCATGTCCAGGGATCGGCCGCGTCGGCTCTGGTTTGCTCGTCGTCCGCGAACGCCGGGATGTTCGTCGTCGTGCTGCCATGGATTTCTTTTCTGAGATGAGTCGATTCGCGAGAATGATCAATGAAGCCTAGAACAAATGGCTCTCGCGAGCGGCTCCGTTCATGATGGACGGCCTCGCCCTTGAATGATAGGGGGAACCGCTTGCGTTGGCGAATCCCGCCTCCGGTTTTCCCGGGCGGTGAGTCGGTCGGCATTGCATGCAAGGCTGGCAAAGTTCCTGTAAGTGTATTTCCTAATTTGTGTTGCGCTTAATGCTTGGAGTCGCTGCGGTGTGCTTTGCAGAATGGGGACGCGCTCGCCTGGTGCACTAGCGTCGCCACCAGTTCTCGTCGGACCCGTTGTTCCAGAGCTGCTGTTGATGGAGCGCCTGGAGCATCTGGTAATTTGTTACGGCGAAGAGTCCGAAGAAAATAATATAGAAGATGCTGCCGGAATTGAGCAGCACGAGAATGGCCAGCGAGCCGGAGACGAGCAGCCCCAGGATGTGGCTCCAGCGCCTGCCATTTCTGCGGTTGAAATGCGTGAGCACGATCTGGGCGGCCTGGCCGCCGTCGAGGGGCCAGATGGGCAGCAGGTTCACGAGACCCCAGCGGATGTTGATGTAGATCAAGGTCACGTAAGTAACAGCGATCCAGCCTGGGCCGGTGCGGTCGCGGATTGAAAAGTCGGTCGAGCCCAGTCCGATCAGCTCTTTCACGGTGCCGAGGTGCTCGGCGGGTGTGACGCCCCAGACGATGCTGGTCACGATCATGATCACGAGTGCGAAGAGAAACCCCGCACCCGGACCGGCCAGGATCACAAGCAAGCGTTCGCGCGTCGATTGCCGGTCGTCGTGAGTAAAGCAAAGCCCGCCCATGCCCCAGAGCAAGATCGACGGCGAGTCGCGAAAGGCCCTGGACATGAGCCCGTGGCCGTACTCGTGGATCAGAATCGACACGAACGTGCAGGCGATCCAGTGTGCGACCAGAGGCAAGTCCTGGTCGCGCCAGCCGAGCATGGCGGCGGTGAGCCAGAAAAAGGGGTGCACGCGAACGGGAATCCCGAGCGCCCGGAATCGAAGGTCGAACTGCGTCTCGGGGGCTGCGATCATCATGGACATTCCCTCGGGTCTCCGGAATCCGCGCCCCTGATTCTAGGGCCGAGCGCCGGGCTTCGCAAACCACGGAGCGCCTACCACCCGAGTAACGCGGCAAATGGACTCGCGCGAGACTGAGGAGAAAGGAATCCGCCGGGCAAGTCACAAAGCCAAACGCGTGCTTCGCACAGAAGGACGAGCTGGCCTCCTGGCATTCTCCTGGAGCGCCGCGCCTCGCTCGCGTTCAGGTCCACGGGCGTGCCGGCGGCGCTGTACGTTGTGGTCTTGCCAGCGTTCGGGGAATAGCGACTGGGATGTCTCGGGTGAAGGCGTGGACGCCACCTGAGGGGATCGCGCGCGGCCCGGGCTTCTGCGCCCTGGCGCTCGAGAAGTCGGCCATGGCCACAAACCTTCAGCGAGAGCGAACCGGCCCGCCGCGGCGGTTTCTGATAGGATGAAAACGCACTTGCGCGGGCCTTGATCGGCGGCTGGACGCCGCTCGACGGCGACGGGGCCATGCGCCTGGCTCTCCCTGGGATGACCGGATGAAAAAGACAAAGGCGTCCCAAACGAAGAAAGGCGCGCACACAGCCGAGCTGCCGACCCTCACTTTCGCCAGCCC
>DAIDHX010000122.1 GCA_027451885.1 Planctomycetales bacterium | reverse complement strand
GGTCGTCAACTGCAAGCTGGATTTGCCCGCGGTCATGAAAGCGGGCTGGCCGAACGCCCTGCGATACACGATCTGGCGCGGGCTCGGCTACTGCTATGTCGCACCCAAGGGCAACTCGTTTTGATCGTTCACAAGGAGACTTGAGATGCCAGCCGCTTCGACCATTCATCCCCAGGCCCGGCGGTTTGCCGACTGGAACATCTGGCGCTGCCCTCACTGCAAAGGCATGCTCGAACCCGCGGCAACCGAGCCCGCGCTCGCGTGCGCAGCCTGCGGCCTGTCCATGCCGATCGAGGATGACGTGCTCGTGCTCAAGCGCGATGTCGAAGCCAATAACCACGTCGCCCAGTCGTTTTACGATAGCCCACTTTGGCCCCGATTTCGCTTCTGGGAGCGTTTCAATTGGATCTGCAACGGCGGCGAGCGCAGGGCTCGCAACAAGGTTCTGCGCTACTTGCCGCAGAGTCCGCGGCTCGACCTGCTCGATGTTGCCATCGGCGACGGAGTCTATCTCGATTGGCTGCCTCGCGATTGGCGGATCGCGGGCGTGGACATCTCACGCACGCAACTCGATGCGTGCCGCCCCCGCGCGTCCAATCGTTCCGTGTGGCTCTCCCAATGCGAAGCGGAGCGGCTCCCCTTTGAGGACGCGCAATTCGACGCTGTTCTCAGTATCGGAGCATTCAATTACTTCAACGACCCCGAAGGCTCGCTCCGCGAGATGGTCCGCGTGGCCAGACCAGGAGCGCCCGTGATCGTCTCTGACGAGATCCCCAACTTGACCGACCGCCTCTTCGCCCGCAAACTGGGTCGTCCCGATCTCGAGCGTTACATTGTGTCTCGAATCATGAACCTCGGTGACGAGTTCACGGACATGGTTGAGCGGTATCGGGATCTCGACGTTCTCGCACTGGCACGCAGAGTGATGCCTGACTGCGAGATGAAGTCGATCTGGATGGGTGTGGGATATGTGCTCGTGGGCCAGGCGCCTGCGCGCTAGCAATCGAGCAGACCCAGGGCGGCAACCGCGGTGCGCTTCACGACCCTGATCGCCAAGAACGTGCTGCATCGGCCCGTCCGCACGGCCTTGACCGCGCTCGGATTGGCGATCGCGATCTCGGCCGTGATCGTTCTTGTCGGCATCTCGTGGAATTTTGAACGGGGCTTCCTGGCGATCTATCGTTCCAAAGGCATCGACCTCATTCTCGTCCGCGCAGGGAGCACAAACCAGCTCTCAAGCAGCCTCGACGAAGGGATCGAAACCAGGTTGCGAAAACTCGATGGCGTGGCCGATGTCGCCCCAACGCTGGTCGATACGGTCGCATTCGAAGACAAGAATCTCGCTGCGGTGCTTGTGGACGGCTGGCGCGGGGGCAGCCTGCTTTTTCGCGGCGTGCGGATCCTCGAAGGCCGTATGCTCGACCCCAGGGACCGGGATGCGATTCTGCTCGGGCGAATTCTGTCGCTCAATCTCGGCGCCCATTCCGGTGAAAAACTCGACGTTGCAGGCCGGACTTTCCAGGTTGTGGGCGTATTCGAAAGCGACAGCCTGTTCGAAAATGGCGCGCTCATCATGCCCATCGAAACACTCCAGACCATGATGGGGCGTGAGAATCAGGTCACTGGCTTTGTGATCAAGGCACGCTCGGCGGAAACGCGCGATCTCGACGCGCTCCGCAAACGTGTGGAGCAGGCATTTCCGGGGACCGCGGCAAGCCCCGCGCGGGATTATGTAACAGGCGACACCCAGATCCGGCTCTCCCGCGCCATGGCCGGTACGACCGCGCTTGTGGCCTTCTTCCTGGGCGGCGTGGGCATGCTCAACACGATGCTCATGGCGATCTTCGAGCGCACCCGCGAGCTCGGGCTGCTCCGCGCCGTCGGCTGGAGACGCAGGCGAGTGATCCTGCTCGTGCTCGGCGAGTCATTCGCGCTCGCGCTTGTGGGCAGCCTGCTCGGTTGCTTGCTCGCCGTGATCGGACTACGCGTGCTCACCCTGTTTCCAACCGCCGCCGGTTTCATCGACCCCAACCTTCCGCCGGAAGTCATGCCGCTTGCCCTTCTGATGGGCGTGGGGCTCTCGCTTCTCGGCGGCACCTACCCCGCGATCCGCGCTGCCTCGCTCGACCCGATCCAGGCGCTTCGCCATGAGTGATGCACCTGCGGCAAGGCCCCCCCTGCTGGAGGCCAACGGCCTCGCGAAATTCTACGCCGACGGCAATGTCCAGGCGCTGCGCGGCGTCTCGATTGCGGTTGCGCCTGGGGAGTTCCTGGCCATCACTGGCCCCAGCGGCTGCGGCAAAAGCACCCTGCTCCACCTCCTGGGAGGACTCGACCGACCGACCGAGGGGGAAGTTCGCTTCCGCAACCAACCGCTCGTGGGGCTCGACCTTGATCGATACCGGGCGCGCGAGGTTGGATTCGTCTTCCAGTCATTTCATCTTCTTCCCACATTATCAGCACTTGAAAACGTACAGATACCCATGTTTGAAGGACCGATTCCACGCAGCCAGCGCGAGCCGCTCGCCAGCGAGCTACTGGCTGAGGTCGGGCTCTCCACGCGCATTCGACACCGCCCTGCGCAACTTTCCATCGGCGAGCGCCAGCGCGTGGCGGTGGCGCGGGCGCTCGCCAACAGCCCCAGCTTGCTTCTCGCCGACGAACCGACGGGTAATCTCGACAGCAAAAGCCAGGACGAAATCATCGCGCTGCTCGCTCGACTGAGAGGCGAGCGCGGACTCACCATGGTGATTGTTACGCACTCACCCGAAGTCGCGCGTGCGGCAGACCGCCGGTTCGCACTCAAGGACGGCCTGGCCGTCGACGTTTCCAGTTGATCGCCCGCCCCGCGAATTCTTAAATCGCAAGCACGGATTAGCGCGGCCAAACTCCTCCGATCTGATTCGCCGCTCCATTCCCCGCGTTGTCTCCGGTCCCTGGATTGGGTCAAGCGTTCGCTGGAGCTTCCGCGCCAGTCGCAAGCAGGGGCCTGTTCCAGCTCGCAAACTTCCGCGCGGGTCTCGAAACCGATCTCGATCTCAAGCCTTTGCGTTCCCGCCCCGAGTTCGAGGCATTCCTGGCATCGCTCAAAAGCGACGCGAGCGGCCCATTCGCTCCCTGAAGACTGGACGCGATAGGAGAAGCGTGCGCTGATACTCGCATTGCCTGAGCACCGACCGCTTGGCTCGGACGCCCCGGACTGGCAAACTAGCTGAAAAGCTCGTCTTCTCCCGGGAGCTATTCCATGACGCGGATCGCAATTGCTATCACCCTCGCGCTTGCTTCCCCCTGTCTCGCGGCCGACGTGAAGACACTTTCCATCGGCGCCAGGGCGCCTGACTTTCGTCTTCCTGGCGTTGACGGCAAGACGTACACACTCGCGGACTTCGCGCAGGCCAAGGTCCTCGTGGTGATTTTTACTTGCAACCACTGCCCCACGGCACAGGCGTACGAAGGTCGTGTCGCCCGGCTCGCCGCGGACTACAAGTCAAAGGGGGTCGCCGTCGTCGCTATCTCCCCCAATAACCCCAGGGCCGTTCGGCTTGATGAACTCGGATACACTGACCTCGGCGACTCATTTGACGACATGAAGATCCGTGCACGCGATCACCATTTCGAATATCCGTACCTCTACGACGGCGAGGCACAGACTGTCGCCAGGGCATACGGCGTCATGGCCACCCCGCACCTCTATGTTTTCGACGCCGACCGTTCTCTGCGATACGTGGGCCGGTTTGACGACGGCGAGGTAAAACCGGTCAAATCACATGACGCCACGGCCGCGATCGATGCAATCCTCGCCGGCAAATCCGTACCCCATCCCACGACCCGCGTCTTCGGCTGCTCGACCAAATGGGCTGAAAAGGAAGCCGACGCCATACGCTCCCTTGAGAAATGGAACGCCGAACCGGTTGCGATCGAGCCGCTCGATTCAGCCGGCGTTGCCAAATTGGCCAGAAATGAGGGGGACAAGCTGCTGCTTGTGAACCTCTGGGCCACCTGGTGCGGTCCCTGCACCGTCGAGTTGCCCGAGCTCGTGACCATCAATCGCATGTACCGGGGGCGTAAGTTCCGGATGGCCACCATCAGTCTCGACGACCTCTCGAAAAAGGCCGACGCCGTCGACGTCCTCCGCAAGAACCACGTTTCGTGCACGAACTACATCCTTTCATTCGACGATCGCGACGCTTTTGCCGATGCGCTCGACCAGGAGTGGCCGGGGCCCGTGCCTTACACCATGCTGGTCGCACCCGGCGGAAAAGTGATCTATCGCAAGACCGGCCAGATCGATCCGCTCGAGCTCAAACGCGCAATCGTGGGCTATCTTGGCCGCACCTACAAGTAATCACACCAGCGCTTGCTGCGATGTCTTGGGCTCGGGGCAAGGCCCCGAGCTCGACTCGCAGGGAGTTCGTGCCAGTCAGGAGGACTGCTCGGTCCGAAAGAGTTGAGGCTTGACACGCGCTTATGGGGATCTCTATGATCCCGCTACGTCCTGAGGCATGGGTGGCCGGAGTGGCGAACCGCTTTCTCCGGCGAACAGGGAATCCAGTGCGAATCTGGAACGGCCCCGCCGCGGTGACCAGGCATGAATGGGCGTCGCCCCCTCTTTGCCATTGTCCGACTGGTCGTGAAACGCCCAGCGCGGATGAGAAGGCTAGACGCACCAGCCTGGGAGTCCGAAGACCTACCCCTGCCGATTGCGACTTGCGTTCTGCGCGGGACGAACGCTGTCGCCAGGTGAACTCCCAGCATCACCCGAGGTCCGCTCGGTGCTCGATCGGCAATCCTTGATGGAATTTGCGCGCGGCCGCCGCGCGCAGATCTGATCGCGCGCCGACTCTGTTGGACAACGCCAGAAGAGGCACATTTTGCCGCTCTTCAAACGCCGAAACAGGCACCCGCTGCGGGCGCTTTGTGGTCCGGTCATCCTCGCCGCCTGCGGGTTTGGCTGCGGCGATTCGTCCGCCCCCCTCAACCTGGATCCCGCTGCGAGACAAGCACTCGAACGGAGAAAGGTCGACGTCAAGGCGAAGACGAAAGCTTCTCCCAGACCAGGCCGGGCCGAACGGGAACTCTCGGGAGCTTCACTTCTCACCTCACTCCCACGGAGAGCGAAGTCTTGAAACGATCGACGCATCGGAATTCTGTGCAAAACATCAACAAGCGAACAACCGCCTTTACGCTCATCGAGCTGCTGGTCGTGATCGCGATCATTGCGGTTCTGATCGCGCTTCTCTTACCAGCCGTGCAGGCAGCTCGAGAGGCAGCGCGCCGAGCTCAGTGTGTCAACAACCTCAAGCAGCTTGCACTCGGGCTTGCTAATTATGAAAGCGCAAATAGCTGTTATCCTTACGGCATGGCGCGAGAAAACTGCGGGGCGAACTGCTACTACGGCCCCAACAGCTACTTCGTTGGCTCCAGCCTGTTCGTACGCATGCTCTCGTACCTGGAGCAGCAGCCGCTCGCGAACGCCTGGAACTACAGCCTGATCGACTGGACCGCGGACAACGCCACGGTGGGCGCGGTGGGGCTCGCGGTCCTTTGGTGCCCGAGCGATGGACTCACCGCGGGACTGCACATCCCTTTCGCCGGATGGGGCTGGGACGGCTCGACCCAGGTGCTCACCTATACGAACTACTGCGGGAACATGGGGACGTTTTGCAAGGTCCCAACATCCTTCAATTCCGCAGCCCAGCATCAGGCGATCCTGAACCAGGCGAATGGGCCATTTTTTTACATCGGCTGGCCCACGATCAATCCTCCGGTGCAGCCTAACCCCGTCGCACCCGCAAACCCCGGCAGCGTCCGGCCCGCCACTCTCGCCTCGATCACCGACGGGTTGAGCAATACCTTCGCTTTCGGCGAAAAAGCGCACGGCAAATTCAGCCAGTCGCCTGACGTCTACGGCTCCATTGACTTTCAGTACAACGGAGCATGGGTCTCGGGCAATTTTGGCGACACTCTCTTCACGACCTTGTTCCCGCTCAACCCCTTCGGCAGAATCGGCGACGACCCCAATCCGAACGGAGATTATTTCTACGGCTATGACGCGCAGGAAGACAATTTCTCCATCGCCGCGTCGAGCTTTCATCCTGGTGGAGCGAACTTCGCGTTCCTGGACGGTTCCGCACGATTCATCAAGGACTCGATCAACACCTGGCCTTACAATCCTTCAAACGGCGAGCCGACGAACGTGGTCTACAACGCGTCGACTGGGCTCTTTCTCGCCGGGCCGCCGATGGGCGTCTACCAGGCGCTCTCAACCCGGGCCGGAGGTGAAGTCCTGAGCGCGGATCAGTACTGAACGGGGGTGAGCGCTCGGTCGCGATAGGCTTTTTCGGCCCTCGCTGCTCGTCTAAGATCGAGCCTGCGCGATCGAGCGCGAAACCCTCCCGACGCCTCGAGAACCGAGGACCCCACCGATGCACCGACTCGCCAGACTCAGTCAGCGTCTCGTGATCCTGACCCTGATCACAGCCCTTGCACTCTGTCCGAAATCGTCGTCCGCTGCGCCCCCGAAAGGCGAGGTCACGCGGCACGTCTTCAACAAGAGCAAGATCTTTCCGGGGACCACGCGAGACTACTGGATCTACGTTCCCAGACAGTACGACCCGGCCAAACCCGCCTGCCTCTGGGTCAACCAGGATGGCATCCAGAACAAGGCGCCTC
>DAIDHX010000121.1 GCA_027451885.1 Planctomycetales bacterium | reverse complement strand
GCCGCGGGCGATGATCTTGATCAGGTCGTAATCGCCAAAGCGAAACGCGGCGATGCCCGGCGCGGCTCCGGCGCCCTCGGGAAACGATCCCATCGCCGAGACGTAGTCGACGGTGCATTCCTGCTCCGGATCGGGGGGCATCGGCTCCGGATCGCCGACGGTCGTGGCCAGCGAATCGCCCGGAGAAGACCCGGGCGAGCCCCGCGCTAAAACAGGAGTGCGCTCGCGATCGAGCTCGGTGGATTCAGCGCCAAAAGCTCTGGTGCTTTGGAATTCAATCCCGGGAACCGTGCCGGCTTCTGGATTCGGCGGCTCTTTCGAATCACGTACCATCAGCGATCGCCCCGACGACGGTCGACCCGGCGCGGCGCCCTGGCCAACACGAACTCCGACAACGAACGAGGAACCAGGATTCCGCGCGGACACGCTTGAGTTACAAGAGCACGAACAACCCGAGACAGGCGGTCATGATAGGCTCCAGTCGATTCACTTGCTCTCGATCATGTCACAGGTACAGGAGCCGGTCGACGAATCGATCGAGCAACCAGACTCACAACATGCGAGAAGACCGTTTGAGCAAAGGCACGGATTGGTGCCGGACGGACACCTGATCACGGTGCTGGCCGGCTCGATGCCCGATGCGGCCTGGCCCGACGCGAACGAACCCACCGTCCGGGCGATCCTCCCGCGAACGACAGCCGGCGACTGCAAGAGAAGCCTCATACTCGGTCTCCAAAGCAAAAGTGCTCGAGGGCAACGGCGCGGACGACCTAGACATTGCACTGACAGGCGCCGCTGTTCGTGGTGCTGCACCCAGTCTGGCCGGGACAGCAAGCGTTCGCGCCAGTATCCGAGCAGGTACACAGGAAATGACCGTGCTGGACGCAAGGGTTGTCGCAACCTTTGCAGCCTGCCCAGTCGGACGGATACACCCCTCTGGTGCCACCAGAAGCGGCATTGAACCCACGCGCTGACCAGGAGCGGTTCAGGCGCAAAACCGTGGCGACTTGCAGGGGAAGCTTCATGTCCGGTCTCCTTGCGAGTTGCAGAAGGTCGGTTGCCAACCAGGAAGACTTCAGCGAGTGAACCCGGAGCGGGTCGGTCAGACGGTCACGGGCGCCCCATCACGAACACGGAGTGTGAAGCGGTGCAGCCGATGCACGATCGTTGATCGCTCGAGCCCTGGGAATTGAGTCCCAGGTTGTCGATGCCATGGTCAACGTGGTCGAGACAAACACGGACGACGGCCATGCGCTCGGCGTGGACGTCGTGGTTCTACCTGGGATGCTGGGGGCGCTTGAGCAGGGTTGGCCGCTGCGTCCGTCAAGGCGGCCGCCGACCAGCTCAACATCCCGCGCAGGTGAGGGAACCACCAGGAGTACGACCTGGCTGGTCCATGGGTGGGCTCTGCCCGCGATGAAACCAGTCAAGCCTGGGGCGAAGCCACGCTCGCGAGGAGCACCGCCTCGAAATCCGCATGCCGACGGCTGGATCGCGGAGACCGCGATCGCAACTTCGCTCGAGCCAGGCTGCGACGACCTCACGGCCGTGTGCAATGGAGCCTCGCGGCGTACTGCCGTGATCGGCGAACGAGTGGTCTCGGTCATGATGGGCAGGCTCCGACTCAGGTTTGTGACGGCTCCGCCAAGATTCGACTCTTCGGCCAGGATACGGCGGCAATCCTTTGTGATTTGCTGGTCACACCCCCTGGAGCGGCCTGGCAGGGCAACGTGTTCAAGCGATGGACTCGCCGGCCGACCCTGTTTTCGCGACCGCCTCAGGAGCAGGGCCGCGAGGCCCGAGACCATCGCCGTTGCGTCACTGCTTCCCGTCACTCGAGCCGTAACATCGCCGGGTGATGTGTCCAGGATATCGGCCCCATGCGCCAAAATCGCCTGAATTCTGTACGATCCGCGCCAGTTACTGGAATCAGGGGATTTCTCTGGTCAGCCCTGGCTTCTAACGCGTGCACAGAGTCACTCGTGATTGTGCACATGACTGCGCACGCAACAATCGAAATTGACCGCGCGATCACGCGGGTGACTCTGAAGAAAGCAATGGGCGATCCCGCGGCTTCAGGTCATTCCCGATCTGGGATCTTCCGGCCAGGCGTGTTTGGGGTATCGTCCGCGGAGGTCCTTGCGCACCTGGGGGTAGGTGTTGGCCCAGAAGCTCCTGAGGTCGGTGGTGATTTGCACGGGTCGGCCGGAGGGGGCGAGCAGGTGCAAGACGACGGGGATGCGCCCCCGCGCCAGTCGTGGCGTGTCGGACCATCCGAAGAGATCCTGCACCTTCGCGGCGAGGACGGGCGGGCCGTTGTCGCCGTAAATGAATTTCGCCGTTCGGCCGTTGGGCAGTTTGAGCGATTCTGGCGCGGAGTCACGGAGTTCCCTGCGGAGCATGGGGCTGAGTGTGTTCTCAATGCGCGGGGCCCAGTCGGCTTGCTCGACGGCATCGCGGCGGAATTCGCCAGCGCAGATCTCTTCCAGGATCGATTCGAACCAGTGATCGTCGAGCGCGGGCCAGTCAAGCTCGGGAAGCGCTGAGCGCACGAATCGCAAACGCTCCAGCAACTGTGCAGCACTCGGGTTTGCGCGGGCGATCGATTCCGCCTGGGAGCGGAGGGCTTGAAACAGAATCTCCCCTGCGCGGGCGAGAGGCGGTTTCGCGCTTGTATCCTCGCGCAACACGAGATCGCGATAGACGAGCCGATTGGCGGCGGCGACTCTCCCGATCGAGGCGTCGAATTCGAGCGTGATTTTGCGCTCGAGGAGGTGGGGGACTCGGCGTTCGAGCCATTCGAGGCGAACGGGGCTGGCGATCTCAACGGCGATCTCGAGCCCCTGGCGTTCGCGGACCTCGCGTGCGTCGATGGCCAGGTAAAGATCGGCCGCGTGGGCGAGTGACCGGTTAGCGAGCCGTGCGCCCCGGCCGCCGACCATGAGCCCTGTCCCCGCCGCCCCTCGACTTTTGACCAGGCGATCGGGATAGGCGACCAGGAGCCATTCGAGCAGTTCCTGCTCGTCGCCGCTGGGGTCGATTGGGTTGTTGCGTCCGAGCCTGCGCAGGAGCTCGTCTCGCACGCGCGCAACCTTGCGCGCGGCCAGGGGGTCGACCTCGCTTGCCGTCTGCGCGAAGCGGGCTCGCTCGGCCTGCTCGAACAGATCGAGGCGATAGAGGACGTCGGAAAGCGCTTCATCCTGGCTGCTCGAGCGTGAGCGGACCGGCGGGGGTCGATCGCGGCGCAGGAAGTCTGGCTCGGAGAGAATCGCCGCCAGGGTTGCGCCTGCGCGAATGCGCCCGGCGTTTTCCGCCTCGACGAGCAGGCGGCCCAGCCGTGGACTGACCGGCAGCTCGATGAGTGCCTGGCCGATTGGCGTGATCCGCGCGGGCGTGCCAGCCACCGCCCCCAGCATCCGCAGCAAATCGACCGCGGCCCGCACCCGCTCGGGATCAGGGGGCTCGTACCATGCCAGGGTCTCAGGCGCAGCGCCGAAGGATTCGAGCAGAAGCATCGCACCCGAGAGATCGACGCGATGGATCTCGGGGATCTCATGCGCGGGGCGGGTGAGGAAGTCACGCTCCGAGTACAGCCGGATGCAGCGGCCTGGCCCGGTTCGCCCCGCGCGGCCCGCACGCTGAACGGCCGAAGCCTGGCTGATCGCGCCGATCTCATGCCGGTCCACGCCACGCGCAGGCTCGTGCCGCACCAGCCGCGCGAGCCCGGTGTCGATCACCGTGCCCACCCCCTCGATCGTGAGCGACGTCTCCGCCACGTTGGTCGCAAGAATCACCTTGCGCGTGTTCGAGGGGGCGAGCACGCGGTCCTGCTCCTCAGGTGTCATCGAGCCATGGAGCGGCAGCACGAGTGCCGAGCCGGAGGGGATCGCGCGATTGATCTCGGCGGCTGCGCGGCGGATCTCGGCCATGCCGGGCAAGAACACGAGGATATGCCGGCGGTCGGTGGGATCGGCGATCCGCTCCTGCACGGCGGCCGCGATGGCGGTGTCGATCTGGCGGCGCTCGGTCGGGCGATAGTCAAGCTCGACCGGATGGAGCGCGCCTGGAACGTCGATGATCGGGCACCCGCCCAGATAGCGTGCGACCGGTTCCGCCGCGAGCGTGGCCGAGGCGACGACGACGATCAGGTCGCCTCGAACCTGGCCGCGGATCTCGTGCACAAGCGCGATGGCAAGATCGGCGTCGAGGCTGCGTTCGTGGAACTCATCGATCACGATCGCGCCTGTGGTCTCCAGGAACGGATCGGCGGCGAGCTGGCGCGTGAGGATGCCTTCGGTAAGGAAGCGGATGCGTGTGTGTTCCGAGATGCGTTTATCGAAGCGGACCTGGTAACCGACCTCGCGTCCGAGTTTCCAGCCGCGTTCCTGGGCGATGCGTGCGGCGGCCGCGCGGGCGGCGATCCTGCGGGGCTCAAGCACGAGCACGTTCGGCTGCCCGGACGCGAGCAGGCCCGATGCCGCGAGAGCAGGGGGGATGCGCGTCGTTTTTCCCGATCCCGGCGCCGCTCGGACCACCACCGCGCCGGTGCCCGCCGCCGCCAGGATCTGGGGGATCGCCTCATCAATCGGCAACTGTTGCATGGCCTAACGCCCAGTCTCCCGCGCAGGCCAGGCCACGCCTCGCCGCTAGGACTTCGGATACGTGTAGAACGGTGTGTGAAGCTGCGAGAGCTTGTTGTGCTTGGGCGCCTTCGCCAGATGGCCAACCGGAATCAGTCGCCCCTTCACATACTTATAATACGTCCCCGTCGGCGGCACGATGTGCCCTTTACCCGTGCGCTGCGACGGCTGGCCGGCAAAGATCAGAATCGACTGCTTGTTCGCCCGGAAGTGAACGTGGCCAGCCAGACCCAGGAGCTGGTTCGTTCCTGGTCCGGCGATCAGCAGCGAATCGCCCCGCCAGGCCTGCTCGCGGCTGAGTCCAGACCCGCCCGTGATGTATGTGCGGAAGCCATTGCCGCCGCTCAGGCTGACTGGCACGGTCACCGAGGGATCGACCACGATGGCGTTTTTCGCCCGGCTGCCGCCGAAGACGATGACGCTGCTCGCGCCGGTGGGTGCGTCCGCCACGGGCTGCGTGGAATCCAGGACGCCGTTGACTGTCACCTCCAGGATGCTGCCGCTCCCGGCCGGGTTCGGCGCCTGGTTGATCTCGATCCGGTTGAGCCCGTGATCGTATCGGGGCACGGGCGTGACAAAGAGCACCGGCGGAATCAGCGTGACCGCGCCCGTCGCCGTTGGACCCACGTTGATGTTCACCAACGTCGGGTTGCTGATGGTCGTGGTCGGCGTGGTCGTAAGCGGCCCCGTGGCAACCACCTGATATTCAAACGAATCCGGACCCAGGTAATTCTTGTTGGGTGTATAAGTCAAGGCGCCCGTCGCGGCGTCGAAACCGGTGATCGTGCCGTGCGTGGGCTGCGTCAAAAGCTTGTAGCTGAGTGTCGCCGTCTGTGTCGGCACGGCTGGGAACGTGCTCGTTCCCTTGAGCTGCACCGCCGTCGGCACGTTCATCTGAGTCGCCTGGTTCACCACACTGGCGAACGGGCGGAAATTGATCGCCAGCGATGCGGTGTTGTTCGAAAGCAAAACCGTGGTCGTTCCTGTATAGGCGCCGACCGTGACCGTGAAGTTAATGCTATGCGTCTCGCCCGTGAGCGTGTCCTTCGAGGTCACCGTGATCGTGGACGTTTCGCCCACCCGCGCCTGGGTGGTGTCGAGAATCAGCACCCCGTTCGGATTCTGCGAGCTCAGCGACGCTGAGGTGATGTTCACCGGATTGACCGGATAGGTGTTGCTTTCGCCTGTGCCGGGATTGGTCGTAACGGGGACCTGCGTGATCTTGCCCAGGATGGTTTGCCCGGTGACCATCTGGCCGAAAATGGTGTAGTTGTAGCCGAGCTCGGAATTGGGCTGGCCGGTCGTGATAAAGAATTGCGTATCGTTGGTGGGGGGCGGAGTCAGGCCCTGGCCGGAATTGGCGTTCGCCATGGCGAGCTGATACTGCCCGGTGAACGCAAGCTGCTGCACGTTTTCGTTGTGAAACGGCGTGCCTGGCTGCCCGCTGCTGCCGGTTCCATCGCGATTCGGACCGCCTCCCTGCACGATGTAGCTCGTGGCGTTCGGGAACCCGCTCGCCACGCGGCTGATCCACTTGTTGTTGTACCAGCCGTCGTTCGTGAAGGTCTGGATCTCGTTGACCGTGTTCGGGGTCAGATCCTGAAAGAGCTGGAACGTCATCGGCCCCGTGAAATTATTGCTCGAGTTGTTGGGGTCGGTGTACGAGATGTTGATGGTCCAGAACGGCCCCTTGGCGATCGAGGCTGCGATATCCGGGTTGGAAGAGGTGACGGTGAACGTCTGGGGATCATTGACCCCACTCCCCGTGGTGGGGGCAAGAAGTGGAACCGTCTCACCCTGGAGTGAGGGTACGGTCAGGTTCGAGATGGGCTGGATGCCGCTCAAGAGCTGTCGTCCTTCGAGCGATTCAAGGCGCGGCTGGGAACTCGCGCTCCGCGCTCGCCTGGATCCCGCGAGGGCAGATTCGCTCGAGAAGAAACGCACCAGATTCATCCGTTGCCACATGCCTGGATTCTCCACGGGGCCGACCGAGACCGGTCTCGACTCCAGTTGTATCGGTTCTGGCGCTCGTCGGGCTTAAACCGAGGATTCGGAGAAGCTGCGCCCAGGATTCCGCGACACGAAACCTAGCCCTAAACGTACTTATGAGTTAGAGCCAATCAGAGGGTGAATCCCGTTGACACTGGAGGCGGGTTTACCTATATTATTCACAGAACCAGTCTTGGTGCATGCATCGATCTCCTGTCGTCCGTCATTTCGTAGAGAAGTCTTTTGAAGAGGCGTTGCGACAGGGGAGGTCGCGAATCGCGGCCGTGAATTTGGGTAAGCGGCGCGAAGTTCAACTTCAATGAGTGAGAATCGACGTTGATTCCCGAGGATCCGAGGACGGGGGACGAGGCGTTTTTGACGCCTCACCCGCGCGCGGATCGTTCGAGCGTGGAGGAGCAGCGTGCGGTTGCGGACGACGCGCCGACGGTGCAGCGGGGATCATCAGCGCGGCGGGTGGGTGAGCCTGGCGCAGCGCCGGGCGTATTGCCGCACGCGGGGGACGTGCTGGGGGGCTATGTTCTCGAGGAAACGATTGGCGTCGGCGGGATGGGGGCGGTTTTTCGCGCACTCGATCCAGGGCTTGACCGCCAGGTGGCAATCAAGCTGTTGCCGCCGTCGCGGGACGTAGATGCCGAGGTCATTCAGCGCTTCCTGGAAGAGGGGCGCTCGGCGGCTCGGCTCGATCACGACAATATCGCCCGGGTTTACAGCGTGGGCCGGGATGGTCCCTACCACTTCATCGTCTTTGAGTACATCCAGGGCGAGACGGTGCGCCGCCGGGTGGAAGTGCAGGGTCCGCTGCCGGTGCCGCTCGCGGTGGGGGTGGGGCTTGAGATCGCGCGGGCGCTTGTGCATGCGTCATCGCGCGGGGTGGTGCACCGCGACATCAAGCCCTCAAACATCATCCTCACGCCGCAGGGGCGGGCGAAGCTGGTAGACATGGGCCTCGCTCGCCGGTTTGAACGCGAAGGAGATCCAGGCCTCACGCAAAGCGGGATGACGCTTGGCACGTTTGATTACATCAGCCCGGAGCAGGCGCGGGATCCACGGGACGTGGACGTGCGCAGTGATCTTTATTCGCTGGGTTGTACGCTTTTTCACATGCTCACTGGTCGCCCGCCGTTTCCGAGCGGGACGATGCTTCAGAAGCTGTTGCAGCATCAGGAAGAGCCGCCGCCTGATCCGCGGACAGTGAACGCGGCGATCCCGCCTGCGCTTGCCGCGCTCGTGATGAAGCTGATGGCGAAGGATCGTGAGCGGCGTTGCCAGACGCCGGAGCATCTGGTGCGCGAGCTTTCGGCGATTGCCGCCGATCTTGGCATGGCACTGCCCCTGGAAGGGGGCGAGAGCTGGGGTCTGCCTGCGGCGCGGCCGGTGTGGGAGCGGCATCTGGTCTGGATCGCGCCGGCGGCGAGTTTTCTGGTGATTCTGCTGGCGCTTGCACTCGGCGGGCGCGACGCGCCGCGGCCTGTGGGCCCGCGCGCCGAACGCGCAGTCACGAGCCCGCGCGGCGATTTTCCCCGCCCAGCGGCCGCGCCTGACTCCGCCGAGACCGCCGCCGCCGATCCTCCCATCGATCCGGCCGCCAAGTTTTATCCCCGCACAATCCCCGTCAGCTCGAGCGAGGATTTGCTCGAAGTGCTTGCCAACGCGCCGGCGCGGTCGATCGTGGCCCTGTCCGACGACGGCCCCTACCGGATCGGCGGCCGTGCCTGGTCGTCACGCCCGCTCCCCGAGCTCACGAACCTGGATGTCACCGTCACCGCTGAGCCGGGCGTCCGACCCGTGATCAAGTTCGCCGCGGATGCGTTTCTCTCAGACAACCCTGCGTCCTCCCTGTTCCATTTCAAGGGTGGGCGGGTGCGGCTCGAGGGGCTCGATTTCGAGCTCGATTCCACCAGCTCAAGCCCCAGCGTCGCCGCGATCAAGAGCGACGACGTCGAGCTCTCGATCCGGGCGTGCGTCTTTCGACGCGGTTCCATTGCCACGGGTGAAAGCGCCTCGGCACTCGTGGCGCGCTGTCGGCCGACGAGCGAGCGGCCTCCGACGATCGTGCTCGACGCCTGCCACCTCGACGGTGATCAGGTCGGCATCCGCACACAGGGCCCTGTGGACGTGGTGCTCCGCGATTGCACGCTGGGTCCGGGCGCACCGGTTTTCTCCTGTGAATCTCAACCCCAGGACGGCGGCCTGCCGATCCAGCTTCGTTTGATTCACGTGAGCATCCTCGCGGGCGGTTCGGAGATCTTCCGCCTCAAGGGCGGACCGATTCGTGTGGTCGTTGACGACAGTGTGATCGCGCGAGGCGGGGGATCGGCCGGCCCCCTTCTGGTGATCGACGATGAGCGGGCGCTCGACTGGCGCGGCCGCGGCAATATCTATAGCGGCATCCGCGATTTCATCCGCGTTCCGGCCCGGGGCGATGCGCCGGAACGCAGGCTGGATTTCGCCGAATTCAGCGATGGCAAGTCGTTGCGTGAGCTCGGCAGCCGCAACCAGGATTCGACCGTCTGGGCGGAAGCCGATCCGGCGTCGCTGCTGAAAAGCTCGGCCGAAAATCCCTCACGCGTCTTCCGGCTTGCGGCGTTGCCTGCGCCTTATGATCAGGCCGGAGCACGCAAGGGCCCGCAGGGTGCGCTGCCGCGTGCCCTGGCCATTGTCAGCCAGCCGGTGGAACGGCGCGAGAATCGCCTGGCGGCCGTGGCCGACGTGCCGCGCTCCACCGTGCCGATCGTCACGCTGCGAGCCGCCGTTGAGCGCCCTTCGCCTGCGCCGATCGAGCCCGAGGCGCGGCCCGTCGTCACGCGCGACTCCACTCAGGACGATGTGATCGATGATCCGATGAACATGCCCACGATGCCTCCCGCGACCGAGGGCGACGGCGCATCGAAGAGCGAACCAGGCACGCCCAGGCCCGAGGGCACGGCGGCGGCGGATTCAGGAGCCCCCGCGGCGCGCACGAGCGCGCCCGAGCCGCAGAAGCGGGAAGTCCCAGCGGGAGTGCGCTCGGGCGATCTTGCCCTGGCCGGCTCGCCTGCCGCGAGTGGGCAGATCAGCGACGCCAGGCAGCTTTCCACCGCGCTTGCCGCGCAGCCGGCACCCGGCGCACCGCCGCTGACGCTCGCCCCGGGCGCAAGACTCACACTCGACCCGATCGTGCTCGACGGCGAGGTCAAGCGGAGGATCGTCGCTGGGGCTGGTGGTGAGCGGCCTCGGCTGCGGCTCAAACGCGCGGCCATGCCCGGCGGCGAAAGCACGCAACCCGCTCTCCTGCTCGCGCTTCGCGCAGGCGCACTGAAGCTCGAAGGCATCGACCTCATCGTGGCTGAGGATCAGGCATCTCCTGGCGGGCCGGTCGCGGCGTTCGGCGTGGCGCCGGGCGCTGAGCTGACCCTCGAACGCTGCACGATCACCATGGCGCTTACCCAGCCCGGCTCGGCCGCGCTGTTCGTGGTCGCCGCCGCGCAGGAAACGCCAGCCGCAACCCCCACGCGCGACGCCGTCGTCCGCCTCCGCGACTGCTTCCTGCGCTCGGGCGGAGATGGCTTTGCCGTCGCCGGCGGCGGCCGGCTCGACCTCCAGCTTTCCAGCGTCCTCGCCAGCACCGAGGGAAGCCTCGTCCATACGCTCGGCGGTGATCCCCGGACGCGCGGCAAGGCGCCCGGATCGCTGACCTTGCGCCTCGATCAGGCCATCACACGCGTCCGGGGCGGACTCGTTCATCTCGACAGCAGCCGCGAAGCGCCTGAGCTCGCCTCGGCGTCCATCACTGCCGAAAACTCGGTGCTGAGCACCGCCGAACGTGATGACGCCCTCATCCGCATTGACGGCCAGGATCGGCTCGAAGATCTCGAGGACCGCATCCGCTGGGACGCCCGCAAGGTGGTCTACGATCGCATCAAGACATACCGGCTCGATGAAGTCGTCTCGCCGGGCATGGTGCCGCGCATCTACGACCGTTCAACCTGGCTGAGCGCGTTTCAGCCCAGGGATGAGTCGCCAAGCGTCTCCGACGGCGCGTTTCTGGACGCCGCGGCGGGTTCCCGATCGACCTGGAGGCTCGCGAAAGAAGATCTGCGGCTCAAGGCATCGGCGTCGGGCGCAGGGCCAGACCTTTCTCGCATTCCCGACGCGCCCGCGGTTGAATCGCTCTAACAACCTCGGAGCGAGTGCAATAGCTCAAGTGCCTGGGCGTCCGATCCTGCCTTGAGCGCCTCGATCATCGCCTCGATCGCCTGTGCGTGTTCCGCGCGGAAGGGAACGCCCGCGCCTGGCGGCGGAGGGTTTGGAACCAGGCGCTCCGCGATGAGCGCAACGAGGCTGTCGATCCCTGCGCCGATCTCGGCTGAGATTTCCAGATCCACCAGCGCAAGGTCCGATGCCCATGCGTTCGGCAGGTCGACCTTGTTCGCGACCACGATCGTGGGAGGCGGCTCAGGGGCAGTTGCAAGCGGGTCTTCGCCGCGCCCGCGTAGCCGCGCCAGCAAGCTGTTCGCCGCGGGATCGAGCGGCCGCGCGCGATCAAGTACCAGAAGCGCGAGGTCGGCGTGTTGCTCCGCCGCGCGTCCCCGCGCAACACCCTCACGCTCGATGAGATCGCCGGTTTCGCGCTCGCCCGCGGTGTCCACCAGCTCGATCGGCCAGCCGTTGATTGCGATTTCGGCCGTGACACAGTCGCGGGTTGTGCCGGCCTGGGCGTGCACGACCGCACGCTCCCGGCCCACAATCGCATTGAACAGGCGGCTCTTGCCCACGTTGGGTTCGCCCCGCAGCACGACCCGCCAGCCCGTGACGAGCCTGGTTCCCACGCGGGCGCGTTGCCGTAATGTCTCTGCCAGGACGAGTGCAGAGGCGCGGTCGCGGTCGATCAAACCGGCAAGTCCATCCAGCTCGCGCTCAAGCGCGCCCCAGGCTTGCTCCAGGAGAATCTCAGCGGTCCGGAGCGTCATCGCGCGGATCAGATCGATGCGCGCCTGCGCCTGGATCTGGCTGCGCGTGTCGTCCTCCAGGACGCACTGCGAGTTTGCCTCGCCTGCGCCCGCGAATTCAAGCGCCGCCGCAACCTCGGCCACGGCAGCGGGTCCGCCATGGCACTGGAGTTCCACGATCTGGTCGCTCAGGATCACGGCGACCACCTCGTCACCCGGCCCGGTGCTGCCGATTCGGCCCAACCGCGGCTGGCGATGGGGCGTCGTTCCGAGCCCTGCCCCCCGCGCGGGTCGAAACACGCGATCAACCACGCGTACGGCGTCCCGCCCCCAGACGCGCAGGACCGCGATCGCCCCCGCGCCCGCCGGTGAAAGCAGCGCCCAGCGCGGCCTCTCCGCGATTGATTCACTCGCCATGATGCCGCTCAGAATCGAATCAAACCCAGCCGTTCCTCACGTCTGGCATTTAATTGTATCCCTTGTCCGCGGGGTTGAGTGCGCCGCTCGCGTTCAAGAGACCGCGAATCTCCACGATCACCTTGCCCGAGCTCAGCGCGGCCGAACGTCCATGGGCCTGGGGCAGGAATTGCAGCCGAATATCGCCCACGCCCATGTTCCAGTTGTTCACGCTCGAGGGCGCTTGCCCGATGGCGAGCGGGCTCGTAAGCGTGCCGTCGCTGTTGACATAGTTGGTGGGAAAATTGTTGTAGCCCGGGATTGCCGAACCCGCGCCCGTGAACATGGTGCCGCTCGTCACGTCGTGCGTCCAGTAAAGGTGCGTTGGCAAGCCCCTGACCTCGGTGCCCGTGGGACCGCTCAGGTCGAGCATGATGTTCGAGCCGGTGTTGAGAAACGCGCCAGAGAGCAGGTTGAGCGTTCCCGTGACAGGCTGCGTGGGATCGGAAGGTTCAAAGATGACGAACTGAAAGCGCATCTTGCTGGAGAAGTTGCTCGTGGCGCTTTTGCCGAAGCCGTGGATCGTGAGCGACTGTGTGCTGAAGCGACCAGGGCCGACGTTGTAATACCCCACCGCGCGTGCCTGGAAGGATTCGCGGCGGATTTCGGCCGCGGTGGGTTGCGGCGTGCCGGGCGGATAAAGAATCGGCACGAATTGCTGCACGTCGGGCGCGGGGTAGTGCCGGCCGGGAAGCGCGGGCCCGAGCGTGGAAGGAAGTTCACGCCCTTCCAGGGACTCGACCGCGAACCGCGGTCGCCGCGAGCGCCGATTGCCAGGCCTGCTTTGATCCATCGTTCGCAACCTCCGACCCGGGTCGACCCGGTTACGAATAGAACTTGGAAACGGCGCTCGCGATGCCGTTGAAATTCAATAGCCCTTGAAGCGTGACGACCATCGTGCCCGATCCGCGCGTGCCCGGTATCGGATGCGGATTGGGGTGATAGACGATGTCGAGAACGCCTGTCCCCTGCTGGAACCCAATCGGGGCGATGAACGGTCCGCCGCTGTTGGTGTCATAGGTCCAGGTGAGGTGTGTCGGCAGTGCGCCGTTGGCCCGGGCGTCTCCAGGCGTTCCGTGCAAATCCAGGATGAGCAGGCCGCCGGTTTGGAGATAATTCTGCGCGAAGAGGCCGGCGATCCCGGTCGTTTGCCCGGCGTAGGGATCGCCCGGCGTGGCGCTCGCGTTTGGATCGGCGGGAGGGAAAAGCGCGAT
>DAIDHX010000120.1 GCA_027451885.1 Planctomycetales bacterium | reverse complement strand
GCCGGTTCCAGGCGTGCTGAGAGCGCTGGGCGGGCGCAGGAGCGGAACGACTCGGCGGAGGCCAGGGAGCGGAAGAAGCGGAAGGAAGAACGCCGGCGGCAGAAAGAGAGCAGGCGGAAGAACCGGCGGCGTTGAGTCGGCAAGACCGGCGGCGTTGAGTCGGCAAGACCGGCGGCGTTAAGTCGTTCAGGCCGGCGGCGTTAAGTCGTTAAGACCGATGGCTTTGAGTCGGGTCGACCGTCGGCGGTGAGTCGTGCAGACCGGCGGCGGTGAGTCGGTGACCGGTCGCGGGGCTCAGCCGTGCGGCTCGGCGGCCAGAGGCTCAACCGCGAGCCTCCGAGGTCAGAGACTCAGCGGTCGGCGGTCGGCGGTTTGGTTGTGAGCGGGTGAATCCCGCGGGTGTTCCTTGGCAATATGGCGGTTGGTGGCGGCGGCTCGCGGTTGGCGCCCGCGGGCCGGGGGGTCATGCCTTTGGTTGCGCGGCTGCGAGTGCGAGCAGGCCGTAGGCGGTGACGACGTTGGGGTCCCCCTCCATGAAGCGGTCGGCCCGGTTGACCCATTCGCCGTTGGGGCCCTGGCGTTTCGCGAGTGCCGCGGTAAGCTCCGCTCTCCAGTCGTGCGATTTGCCCGTGCTGTCGACGACCGTGGGCTTGCCGATCAGGGCCATCGCCCTCGCGAACGTGTGGTAATAGTAATAGAGGCCGGACTGGCCAAGCCCAGGGTTTTCGTCGAGTGTGTAGTGTTTGGTGATATACGCATAGGCTGCCTTCACGCGCGGGTCGTCCTGAGCGAGCCCCGCGTGGATCATGCTCTTGAGCCCGGCGTAGGTCATGCTGGCGTTCGAGCGCAGGCCGCCGTCCTCGGTCTTGCCGGACATGGATGCGCCGCCGTTGGCGGCTGAGTAGATGAACCCGCCGTCGTTCACCTTGCCGGCCCAGGGCTGGTCGTTGAACTCGCTCTTCCAGTTCTGGCAGCGTGAGACAAAGACGAGTGCGCGCTTCAGGGCGGGATCGTCGGGGGGCAGGCCAGTGTCGCGCAGGGCCTCAATCATGAAGGCCGTGTTCGAGAGGTCTGGCCGGCTCCTGGGCCCGCCGTAGCCTGCGCCTCCGTAAGAGTCGCTGTCCCGGTTTGTGCCCTTGCTGTCGTCCCACTGCAGCGCTTTCAGGTAGTCTTGCCCGCCCTTGATTGTTTGGTCGTACTTACCGTCGCGGTTTGCCTCGTGAAAGGCCATGAGTGCGATCGAGGTCGTGTAATTGGCATGAGGCGCCTGGGAGAGCCCGCCGCTGGGACCGATGAACTGTTCGAGGTAGGCGAGTGCCTTCTGGATTGCGGGGTCTGCGGGCGTGACCCGTTTGGAGCGGAGCAGCGCGGTTGCGACGAGTGCGGTAATGCCTGGTTCCTTGCGGTCCTTCGACCAGCTTCCATCGTCGCCTTGCCGCGGCCGGAGAAACTTGACTGCGCGTGAAAAGAGCGTGCCGGGCGCAGGGGTGCCGTCCTCCCCGCACCAGGCCCGGCTGGCGCCCAGACCCAGGAGGCCCATGCTCGCGATCGCCTGATCAAGAAAAGCTCTGCGCGTCTCCGCCATCGGGGGTGTCTCCTCAAGGCGCGGGGCCGTGGTTTTTGCTCGAGTCGGCGTCCGCGATTCGAACCCGGTCCGAATCGCCAGATCGCCTTGCCATTCCCCTTTGCAACCCGCATGCCGCGCTGGGGCGATGCGTATCGATCGGTATTCAAAGGACTTACAGAGTTCGAGCAAAGCAGGCGATCCACCCTCCGCGGTGGAAAAACGGCCGCGCGTGGCGGTCGATTGTCCACCGGGGGGCCGGCAAACGCATGAGTTCTGGAAGCTGGTGTGCTCCCGGTCTCCGAGTCGGCGGCCGGGTCAGTGAGTCGATTGCGCGGCAGCCGAGGGCGCATGGTTCGCACCTGCGTGGCGCAATCGCCAGGGGGCGTCCGCGACGGAAAAGGCCGAAACAGTCGCGTGGGGATGATTTGCGATGTCCGTAATGCGCTGGTAAAGTGTGCAAGAAGAGGGGTTCTGGATTCGTTTTCTTCATCGGAAATTCGCGGGATGCAAATCGGAATCCCTGGGTGCGTGTTCTAGCATGGGCGTTCAGCCTGTGTCGGCTGCATGAGGGGTGGTTCTGGCAAGGGCCGAGCCCCGGTTGGCGAGCGGAGAGACTGAGGATGCATGCGAAGCAAGGGCGGCGTGGTTTTACCCTGATTGAATTGCTGGTGGTGATCGCGATCATCGCGGTCCTGATCGCCTTGTTGCTGCCGGCGGTGCAGGCAGCGCGCGAGGCGGCCCGGCGGATGCAGTGCACAAATAATCTCAAGCAGTTGACGCTGGCGCTGGCCAATTACATCGATGTCAACAGCCAGACGCCGGTGCACGAGTATCGCTATACTTACGAGCAAGGGGATCTTTCACGCGGGTATTCGGGCGACCATTCCTGGTACTGCGGGATCTTACCGTTTCTCGATCAGTCGGTCATGTTCAATGCGCTCAATTTAACCTATACAGAAGAATGGGCGTACAGCGGCACTTTGCTTGGCCCCAACCCGACCGACATGACTGTGTACAAGGCAAGCCTGGCGACCATGCTTTGCCCGTCGGACGGCGTGGTCAACACGTGCTCGGGTGATCCGACGGACCAGTACCCCGTGGGCAACTTTAATTACGTGGCGAATACGGGGCATCCGCGGAATGTCTTGCTCCCTGGCGATTCCCCCACGAACGGGAACGTTCCTTACCTTACGGGCATCATGTCGATGTCGCGCATGTATGTGCAACAGGGTTCGTGCTCGAGCGCGGCTTACGCGGCGACGACGAACGTGAATGTGACTCTGGCGAGCGTGACGGACGGCACGTCGAACACGGCCGCGCTCAGCGAGTCGCTGGTCAACGACGGCAGTGGCAATTCGAGCGATCCCCGCAGGAATTTGAACTACACTCCCTCCGGGCTGGTTGAGGCGATCGACGTGCCCGCGCTTGCCGTGGTGCAGGATGGGCTTGCGAACGCGACGAACTGGCAGCCCTGGAGCATCTACAAGGGGTTGACCTGGGCTTATACGGACGCCTGGGAAAAGCACGTCTACGCCCACCTGCTGCCGCCGAACGCAGCGCCCATTGTTACATACTACACCAACACGTTCCGCTGCCTGGAAGGGGACGGCGCCATGAACCCCACCAGCAATCATCCCGGGGGGGTGAATGTCTCGTTCATGGACGGTTCGGTCCATTTCATCAAGAACACGATTGGGCTCCAGCCGTGGTGGTTCCTGGGGACGCGGGGCCGGGGCGAGATCGTGTCGTCGGACTCGTACTGAGCGTGGTCTGGGCTCGAGGCGTCTGAGTTGTGTGTTATGATTTCGCCGGGAGCGTCTTGGAACGTGAGGTCCCGCATGCGGCCGCTGGGTTTGTGCGTGGTGGGGGTTGTGCTGGGCCTTGCGTTTCTGGCCTCGGGTTGCGGTGTTCGGCCGGAGTTTGACCGCGCGGCCGCGTACACTCCGGAATCGCTGGCGCAGGAGGCTGTTTTTCGCTATCGGGGATTGAACCCGGAGGCGCGAAAATCGACCCGGAAGACGCGGGTTTCGAAGGCAAAAACCGCGGCTGAACGGGAATCCGAGGAAACCGCGACGCGGAAAAACCAGGGTGCGCCCACCACCAAGAAGCGGAGCGGCGCGGCCACCCTGGACGACCTGCTCGACGACCTTTCAACCAAGCTCGATCGCATCGCCGGGCTGAGCCGCGCGGACGCCTGCAAGAAACTGGTCGAGGCGGTGGCGAGCGATCCCACGCTGGGCGAGAACGACCGCAAGAGCTTCTCGGCCCGGCTCCAGGAGCTTGCGGGAGCGCCCTAGGCCAGTCGCTCTGTGCCGGCTTTCCGTTGTCGGCTACGATGGCGGGCAATCCCTTCGATCCGATTGAGGAGCAGGCCATGAGCGATCCCGGGCGCGAACCGCAAGCCGGCAACCCCCTCCAGGGGCTGGACGAGTGGGAACACTTTGTGAAGGAGCGCTACCCCGAGCCTGAGCAGGAGTCGGCCTTTCGCGACTATGGCGACAATGTGCGGCCCGGGGTTCGCGAGTTTTACCGCCTGAATCACAGCAACCAGACGCTCGAGTTCGTGCTGGCCAAGGAACGCCAGTACCTGGCCCTGAACCACCGCCGCATGGGCGTGTGGGAAGCGATGGAGTTTCTGAACACGCTGGTCGACGAGAGCGACCCCGACACCGAGCTGTCGCAGATCGAGCACCTGATGCAGACGTCCGAGGCGATCCGCCGCGACGGCCACCCGCGCTGGTTCATCCTGACAGGGCTGATCCACGACCTGGGCAAGATTCTTTGTCTCTTCGGCGAGCCGCAGTGGGCCGTGGTGGGCGACACGTTCCCGGTCGGTTGCCGCTATTCGGACAGGGTCGTTTTCCCCGAGTACTTCGCCGCCAATCCTGACGCGCGCGATCCCCGGCTGCAAACCGAGCACGGCATCTACGAGCCGGGCGCAGGGCTTGATCATGTGCATATGTCCTGGGGCCATGATGAGTATCTGTATCACGTTGTGAAGGATTATCTGCCCCCGCCCGCGCTTGCGATGATCCGCTACCACTCGTTTTACGCAGCGCACCGCGAAGGGGCGTACACGCATCTGATGAGCGCATTTGACCGCGAGCGGATGGGCTGGGTGCGCCGGTTTAATCCTTACGATCTATATTCGAAGGGCCATGAGCCCCCCGACGTGGAGAAGCTGAGGCCGTATTACGAGGGGCTGATCGAGGAATTCTTCCCGGCCGAGCTGGCGTGGTGAGAGGGGCCGAGGCGCTCGTGAGGAGCGGCCTCGGTCGCCGGGATGCGGGCTGGTTTAGCGGTTGGCGAGGCGTTTGAGGATTGCGTCGGTATCGAACACGCAGCCGCCCCAGACGCCGCCGCTTTCGGCCTGGAGCGCGGCCCAGAGGCGGGTTGCGTCGGGCAGGTCTGGATCGGGCGAGAGCAGGGGGTTGGGTGTGCGTGAGGCGAGCAGCCGCTCGGCCGAGGCTTTGTCGAGCGCCTTGCCCTCCGCGGCGACGAGGTCGATCGAGCCGGTGAGGTTGACGCGGTCGATCACGATGCGAACGGTGTCTCCTTCGCGGAGCTTGCCGAAGGGGCCGCCGGTGAGTGCTTCGGGGCTGACATGGCCCACGCAGGCGCCGGTGGAGACGCCCGAGAACCGGGCATCGGTCAGCACGGCGACCTGCTTACCCCAGGAAAGGTGTTTGAGGGCGGCCGTGATCTGGTAGATTTCTTCCATGCCCGCACCCGAGGGTCCGCGGCCCATGAGCACGAGCACGTCTCCTGGCTGGATCGGATGTTGCGACTGCCCCTTGATGGCCGCGATGGCCTCTTTTTCGCGTGTGAAGACCCGGGCGGGACCGGATTTGCGATAGACGCCGTCGGGATCGACGACGCTGGGATCGATCGCGGTGCTCTTGATCACCGCGCCCCCCGGCGCGAGATTCCCGCGGGGGAAGGTGACGGTGCTGGTGAGCCCGCGTTCGCGTGCGATCGCGGGGGCCATGATGACGGCATCCGGGTCGACGGTATCTTGCTCCCAGAGCCTTGCCCGCAGGCGTTTTCTGCGTTCGCTGGTTTCCCACCAGTCGAGTGCGTCGCCAAGGGGGATGCCCGCGGCGGTGAGCACGGAGAGGTCGAGCAGTCCAAGCGCGCGGAGGTGGAGCATGACCTCGGGTACGCCGCCGGCCAGGTAGACGCGGATGGTGGGGTGGTAGTCTGGCCCGTTGGGCAAGACGCTGACGAGCCTGGGGGTGGAGACGTTGACCTTGTGCCAGTCATCGACGGTGGGGCGTGGTAGTCCTGCGGCATGGGCGACGGCGGGCAGGTGGATGAGCAGGTTGGTCGAGCCGCCGAAGGCGGCGTGCACGTGCATGGCGTTGCGAATGGCGGCTGGGGTGAGAATGCTGTCGACCGAGATTCCGGCCTTTGTGTGTTCGAGCAGTGCGAGTGCGGACCTGTGTGCGACGTCTTTCCAGATGGGTTGGCCTGAGGGTGCGAGGGCGGCATGAGGGAGAGCGAGGCCGAGCGCTTCGGCAACGACCTGGGCGGTGGCGGCGGTGCCGAGGAACTGGCAGCCGCCGCCGGGGCTGGCACAGGCGCGGCAGCCGAGCTCGGCCGCCTCGGCGAGGGTGAGCTCACCGTGCGAGTAACGTGCGCCGATGGACTGGATCTTGCCGGCGTCCTCGCCGCGCCTGGGGGGCAAGGTGACGCCGCCGGGCACGAGCACGCAGGGCAAGCCCCGGGCGTTTGCAAGCGCCATCATCATCGCCGGCAGGCCCTTGTCGCAGGTCGCCACGCCCAGGACTCCCGAGCGCGTGGGGAGCGAGCGGATCAAGCGCCCGAAGACCATGGCCGCGTCGTTGCGATACGGCAGGCTGTCCATCATCCCCAGGGTGCCCTGGGTGCGGCCGTCGCAGGGGTCCGAGACCATCGCGGCGAAGGGCGTCGCGGCCGCGGCGGTGAAGGTGCGTGCGGCTTCCTCGACCAGCAGGCCGACCTCCCAGTGGCCGGTGTGGTAGCCAAGCGCAACCGGCTTGCCGTCCCCGCCGCGGAGCCCCCCCTGCGTGCTCAGAATCAGGTACGACGCATCGGCCGCCCGCGCGGGGTTCCAGCCCATGCCGACGTTCTGGCTGAGACCGAACAGATCACCCGACGGCCACTCGCGGAGCATCGTTTCCGAAAGCGGCAGCTCGCCTTCCGGCCCGTCGGCCGCGGTCTCGACCGCGTAGAGCGCAGGATCAGCCGTCTCGAGCAGGGCACGCGCCCGGCCCGGTTGTGGTTCCGTCTTCATGGATCAAGCTCCAGCATCACAAGGGTTAGCCCGCCCTGGCCATCGGCGCGGGCGCAGAGGCCGGCAGATTCTCGAGCAGATAGCGTGTCATCAACTTGCGCAGATGCAACGTGGTATTCCGCCCCTCACTAATTGAATGCGAGCGATTCGGATAGGCCATCATCGAGAACGGCCGGTTCTGGCGGATCAGCTCATTCAAGAGCTGCTCGGTGCCTTGATAGTGGCAATTGTCGTCGCCTGTGCCGTGGATCACGAGCAGTTTGCCCTGGAGCTTGCCCGCGAAGTTCACCGGCGAGCCCTGGGTGTAGCCCTCGACATTATCCTTCGGCAAGGCCATGTAGCGTTCCTGGTAGATGGTGTCGTAGAGCCGCTGGTTGGGGACGGGAGCGATGGAGATGCCGACCTTGTAGAGCTCGGGAAACTTGAACATGGCGTGGAGCGTCATCGAGCCGCCGCCGCTCCAGCCCCAGACGCCGACGCGGTTGGGGTCGAGATAGGGGCGTTCCGTGAGGATCTTGCGCACCGCCGCGGCCTGATCCATTGGTGCATTTATGCCGACGCGTTTGTAGATCGACTTGCGCCAGGCGCGGCCGCGCGGGGCCGGGGTGCCGCGATTGTCAATGCTTACAACCACATAGCCCTGCTGAGCCAGCATCGCATGCCAGAGATATCCCGGGCCCGACCAGCGGTCGAGAACCGTCTGGGCGGCGGGCTCGCCATAAACATGCACGAGCAGGGGATGCTTGCCCCTGGCCCTGGCGTCGAGCTCAGCCGGCAGAAGCGCCCAGGCGTCGAGCTTCACGCCATCGCCGATGTCGACCTGGAAGAATTCCGTCTTCCAGGGCTTGAGGGCGGCGAGCTTTTTCTGGAGCTCCTGGCTCTCGGCCAGGATCCGCACGCGGCGATGCGAGGGCAAGGCGATCAGGTCGGTTGTGGGGGGTGTATCCAGGCGCGAGACGGTATGGATGGCGAAGCGGCCGTCGGGCGAGACCTGGTAATGATGCGTGCCAGGCTGGTCGGACGGGGTCACGCGCTCGGACTTCTTGCCGTCGAGCGTCGCCTTGTAGAGATACGCCTGCGTGGCGTTCTGGGGCGACGCGGTGTAATAGACCACGCCGCTGGATTCATCAAGGTGTACAGGCTCGATCACATCAACGCCGGCGGGGGTGATCGGCTGCCGCGCGCCGTTGCCAACCTTCACGCGGTGGAGCCTGCGCCAGCCGTCGGCCTCGGAGGTCCAGATGAGCTCCTCGTGGTTCTTGAACCAGAGGACCTTCTCGACGACGTCGACCCAGGCGGGGTCGCGCTCGGCCGTGATTGTGCGGGCGTTGCCCAGGATCGAGGCCTCGACGAGCTCGAGCTGATTCTGGAGCCGGTTGAGCTTTTGCACGACCAGCGGGCCGTCCCAGGTCATGGAGGCGACGTAGTTGTCGCGCGACTGGCCGAGCGAGAGCCACTGCGTCTGCCCGCCGGCCGCCGGCACGATGCCGATCCGCCAGGCGGAATTGAGCTCGCCGGCCTTGGGGTACTTGATCATGCGGATTGCGGGGTAGAGCGAGTCGGTCTCGTTCACGAGCGGGAACTCGCTCACGCCGCTGGTATTGAGCTGCCAGTAGGCGACCTGGGTGCCGTCGGGGCTGAAGCGGAACCCATCGCGAAGGTAGAACTCTTCCTCGTAGACCCAGTCGAACCCGCCGTTGATGACGTCCGGCGACTCGGAGCGGGTGAGCCTGATGATCCGCGCTGGTTCCAGCTCCTCGATGTAAAGGTCGCGGTCGATGGCGTAGGCGACCTTGTCCCCCCTGGGCGAGAATCTGGCGTGGCGCAGGGTGGAGGGGCGGGCGTCGCCGCCGAGCTTCCGGAGCTCGCGGCTGGTGCGGTCGAGCATCCAGTAATCGCCCCGGGTGTTGAGCCGCCAGACGCGTTTGGAGTTGGTGTAGATCAGGACCCGCGCCATGTCGGGCGAGAATTCGAAGCCCTCGATGCCGAGCGGCGAGTCGCTGCCGGTCGGCGTGAGCAGCTCGGCGGGGATCAGGATCTCCTTCTTGCCCGAGCCTGGATCGTGGCGGACGATGTCTTGCCCGCCGCTTTTGTCGCTCGCCGGCTCGACCGTGACGTAGCCTGTCCCGTCCTTGAGCCAGGTCGCGCTGATCCCCCCGCCGTGGAATTCACCCGAATCAAAGATGCGCTCGACCGTGAGCAGGCGATCGTCGGCCGGCGCATCGGCCCAGGCCGCGACCGGAACCAGCAGTACACCGAGCGCGAGAAATGCACAAGCTTTCATGTCCGAACGCCCTTTTGATCAATGACGAGAACCGGATCTCCCAGAATCTCCATGCGGGGCTCGATGCCAAGGCCGGGCGCGGTCGAGGCGGCCATGCGGCCGTTACGTCTACCTGGCGCTCCCGCGGCCGTCGAGACCGTGACGTAGCTGTTGAAGTCGGTCGAGGTGAAGAGCAGCTCGGGAGGGGTCGAATGCGCCAGATGTGCGATCGCCGCGGTGACGATGTCGCCCCCCCAGCTATCCTCGAGCGTCATCACCACCCCGAGCGACGCGCAGAGGTCACGCGCCTGGCGGGCTCGTGTGAGGCCGCCGAACTTGCTGATCTTGATGTTGACCACGTCCATCGCTCGATCCGCGTGCCCGCGCAGGAGCGGGTCGATCGAATCAATCACCTCGTCGAGCACGAAAGGATGGTCGCAATGCTTGCGGACCGTGAGGCACTCCTCATAAGAAAGGCAGGGCTGCTCGATGTAGACGTCGATGTCGCGCACCGCCCGCACCACGCGCAGGGCGTCATGCATGCGCCAGCCGGTGTTGGCGTCGGCGACGAGCCTGTCGCCGGGCTCGAGAACCGCGCTCACCGCCTTGATGCGGGCGATGTCGACCTCGGGCTCGCCGCCGACCTTGAGCTGGAAGCGGCGATAACCCTCCGCGCGATAGCCGGCCACGCGGGCGGCCATGGCCTCGGGCGCTTCCTGCGAGATGGCCCGGTAGAGCACGAAGTCGTCGCCATATCGCCCGCCCAGGAGGATGCAAACCGGCTGGCCTGCGGCCTTGCCCAGGAGATCCCAGGCCGCCATGTCGATCCCCGACTTGACGTAGGCGTGCCCCTTGAGCGCCTGGTCCATGAAATGGTTGAGCGCACCCAGCTCGAGCGGGGATTTGCCAATCAGTTGCGGCCCCAGCTCGGCCAGCCCCGCGCGAACTCCGCCGGCGTACGCCGGCAGGTAAAACGGTCCCAGCGGGCAGACCTCGCCATATCCCGTGAGCCCGGCGTCGGTCTCGACGGCGACGATCGTCGAGTCAAAGACCGTGACCGACTTGCCGCCGGACCACTTGTAGTCCCCCTCATGGAGCGGCAGCAGCACCCGGTAGGCCAGGATTCTTGTGATTTTCATGAAGATGGCCGTCTCTGGTCCAGTGTCGAAAACACGATCTTAGCCGGCTTGCGCAGGCCCCGCCAGCCGCGGTCGCGAACGGGAAGTCGGCGCGCATTTTCACGAGGGACGAAACATGCTTTCATGGGTGCGCGATGCGCGCCAGCCCCATGAGTTTTCCTTCATTTTATCCGCTCCGAGCGTCGGCTGTGCGCGCGAGGTCGAGCGGGATTTCGGCAGCCTCAATGCGCTCTTGAAATGCCTGTTTTCTCAGGCAGGGGCGCGTGGGGTGGGGGGTGTTCCCGCAGGCTGTGGCGACCCGAAAATCGAGAAAGAATTGCGCGCGGGGGATTGACGTTGTGAGACAGTTGTCTTAGGATAGAACACGGTTGATTCGATCGACATTCTTGCGATGATTCATCCGCTGCGAGGCGGCTTTTTATCAGTTATACTTGGGAAGAAGGGTCAGGTAGACCCGTGCTTCCTGATTGAGACGAATCCCGATGGCAAAGCGACCGCCAACGATTCCAGATTCTGAGCTCGACGTCCTGAAGGTTCTGTGGGAGCGGGGTCAGGCGACCGTGCGTGAGGCGCTCGAGACGCTCCGGGCCGCGGGCCGGGAGTGGTCGTACGCCACGGTGGCCACGCTGCTTGACCGGCTTGAGTCCAAGGGGCTTGTGACGAGCGACCGCCGCGAACTGGCATTTGTCTACAAGCCGGTGATTACCGACCAGGAAGTCCGCACACGGCGGGTCTCGAGCCTGGTTGACAAGCTTTATGAAGGCGAGCCTGGGCTGCTGGTGCTGCACTTGCTCAAGTCGCACCCGCTCAAGCCTGGCCAGGCCAAAGAGGTCCGTGCTGTGCTCGATTCGATGCTGGGCGAGGCCGCCGGCAAGAAGCGAGACAAGGATCGGTAAACGGTCCGGTCGAATTGCCTGCCCCCCCTGGCGAAGCAATCCCATCCAACGCGATAATCAGCATCGGTGAGCTCGCGCGGCGAGCCGGCTCGGCCGTGCCTGGCAAGTGTGCCTGGCCCGTTCCGCTGGCGGGACCCGCTCCTGGGTCCAGGATGGTCGCCCTTGGCCAAACCCAAGCGATGGTACGACAGGGAAGCCTCTCTGACGGTGCGTGTGGTGCCGCGGGACGAGGATTATGAGACATTCTCGAGCCAGCGATACAAGCATAAGCGGGTCGTACCTGGCATCTGGGAGTGCCTGGCTTATCCCTTGTGTGATGGGCCAGGGATCGGGCTTCTGGTGTTTCTGCCGCCTGCTCTCTGGGGGCTTTCGCTGCCGGTCTTCGACGTCGTTGCCGTGCTCTCGCCGCTCGACAAGAGCCACTGGGCGCTCGGGCTGCTCGTCGTGCCGGTGATGGTCCCCATGACGTTCAGCTTCTTCATGGTCTTTGGCTATGTGCTCCATTTCCTGGGGCACATGCTGGTTTCAAGCACGTTTGGGGAGAACGACCACCCGCGCTGGCCCGACTGGCACCCCAGCGATATTGCCGAGGGGATCAGCCGCTGGTTCTGGGCAGCCGGGGTTGGGCTTTCGATCGCGGTTGTTCCCGCGGCGGTGTACCTGGCGCGCAGGCATCAGGAGCTCGCCTGGTCCGACTGGGTGATCCTGGTCGAGCTGGCGATTCTGGGGGGCGGCTATGCGAGTGTCGCGCTCGCCTCGTCCTTGCTGCACGAGAACATTCTCGCCGCGAATCCGATCACTGTGATTGCCTCGATCATCAAGCTGGGCTGGGCGATTGTGTTGCCGAGCATCCTGGCCGGCCTCACGCTGGGGTATGCGGCGGCGGGCGTTTGGCTGTTGCTCTACCGGATGCCCACCGCTCGGATGGAAGCGCTCGCACTTTGGCTTTACTGGATCGGACTGCTCTACCTGGCGATGGTGGTGATGCGGGTGGTGGGGCTCACGTGCCACGCCCGCGCGCTTGAGCTGCACTGGTTTCAGCGCAGGCCGAAGTGGGCGAGCCGCGGTCTTGGGCGGATCTACGTCAACTCATAAGAGATTACTGCGGTTGTGGGGTTATCACTGGGAGCACCTGGGCCTGGCGTTCAGGCATTGAACCATCCTCGTCCGAGGGGGTTGTCACAGGCGCGACCCGCATGGTGTTCCGCCTGTGAGCAATCCGCGGGATGAGCATCGGAATCCAGTCGCAGTTCTTCCGATCGCCCGGCCGGCGCCTGAATTATGCTCCCCGCCCGGGCGCGAGCAGTCCACGAGGCCGGCCGCCGGAGCCTGCGAGCCGTCAACCCGGCCAAGGCGAGACGGCCGCCATGGCCAGGCCGAGCGTGATTATCGCGATCCGCGAGGAGGGAAGCATCAGAATCAGAAACGCTGCGAACGACCTCTGGACTCGACTTCGAAGCCTCGCTGTCAAGGACCTGCTTACACTTGTATGCGTTGCGCTCGCCCTTGCGGGTGCCTGGACCTTCATCGAGATCACGGACGAAGTTCTCGAGGGTGAGACTCAGGCCGTCGATACCTGGGCGGTTCGCTCGCTTCGCAAGCCGGGTGATGTCTCGGTCCCCATCGGCCCGCGCTGGCTGGTCGAGGACGTGCGCGACGTCTCTGCGCTTGGCGGTCGATCCGTGCTCGTTCTGGTGACATCCGCGGTGGTCCTTTATTTGTGGCAGACGCGGACCTTTCACACGATGTGGTTGGTCTTCGCGGCCGCGGTGGGAGGACAGGTCTTGAGCATTCTTCTGAAGAGCGTGTTCGCAAGACCCCGGCCCGATGTGGTGCCGCATCTGACGGCCGCGAGCTATTCCAGCTTTCCGAGCGGCCACAGCATGAGCGCAGCGGCGGTCTATTTGACGCTCGCCCTCGTTGCCCTCCGTTTGACGGACAGGGTGAGACTGCGGGTCTACATCCTTGCCCTGGCCACGTCCGTGACTGTGGCCGTCGGGGTCAGCCGCGTCTACCTGGGTGTGCACTACCCGACGGATGTGCTTGCCGGTTGGGTTGCCGGCCTGGTCTGGGCGATGTGTTGCTGGCTCGTCGCCGGATACCTCCAGCGCTTTGGAGTGATCGAGGCCGGTATCGAGGGAGATTCCCGGTCGCACGCTGATCGCGCGGAGACCTCAGCGGCCGAAGGCGCGGTGAATCAAGGCGCGGGCTCACAGACCTGAACACACGCATTGGCTAACCGCTTCGACCGCCTGGCTCGCAAGCTGTTCACTCCTCCGCGAGACGATCGAAAGATCCCCTTCACCTCTAGTGCCCGCCCAGTTTGATGAGCAGCAGAATCGCAATCGAGTAAAAGATGATCAGTCCCGTGGCGTCGACCAGGGTGCTGATGAGAGGAGCGGAGACGACGGCGGGATCGATTCCGAGCCTCCTGGCGAGGAAAGGCACGGCCGTGCCAACCGTATTCGCCCACATGCAGATGAAGAGGGTGGCCAGACCGATCACCGCGGCGAAGCCCCAACTCCCATGAAGCATCCAGATGTAACCGAAGCCGATGAGTCCCAGCATCACGCCCAGCAGCGTGCCGGTGAGGAGTTCGCGCGCGAGGACGCGGAGCCCTTCGGCCGGCCGGACCTCGCCGAGCGCAAGCGCGCGGATGATGGTGCCGACGGTCTGGCTGCCGGCGTTGCCGCCGGTGCCGATCATGAGCGGCACAAAATCGGCCAGGTCGGGCAGCTTGAGCCGCACGTCCTTGAAATGTTCGGAGACGATCTTGGTGAGGAATCCCGCGACGAACAGGAAGAGCAGCCAACCGATGCGTCTTTGCACGCTGGTGACGATCCGCCCTTGCCAGTAGGTTTCTTCCTTGGTCTCCGCGCCGCTGGTCACGCCGCCGAAGGCCAGCATGTCGGCGGTTTGTTCCTGCCGCAGGATATCCATCGCATCGTCGTGGGTGATGATGCCGACCAGGCGGTCCTCAGCGTCGATGACGGGGATGGCGATCAGGTCGTACTTGTCGATCTGCCGCGCGGCGGATTCCTGATCCTGATCCGCCCGGGCGAAGATCACATCCTGCTGCATGACGTCTTCGACGAGCGCGGGTCTGCGCGAGAGGATCAGCCGCTTGAGGGAAACGAAGCCGATCAGCTTGCGGTCGCGATCGACCACGTAGCAATAGTAAATCGTCTCGCGATCAGGCGCTTCGCGGCGGAGCTGTTCGAGCGCGTCGCGCACGGTGATGTGCGGCGGCAGGGTGACGTAGTCGGTCGTCATGGCGGCGGCGGCGGTGCCGGGCGCATAGCTCGCCAGGCGGCGGATGTCGTCGCGCTCGGCCTGGGCCAGGTGGGGCAGAACTGGGTCGAGCACGTTCTCTTCGAGCCGGCCGACCAGGTCCGCGCGATCGTCGTGCGACATGAGATGGAGCATGTCGGCGGCGTCTCGCGGCAGCATGGCCGCGATCAGTTGCTCCTGGCGTTCATGGTCGAGATAGGTGAATACGTCGGCACGCGTGCGGCGATCGAGGACGCGGAAGAGCGATTCACCGTCCTCGGTTTCCAGATCCTCGATGAGCTCGGCGATGCGTCCGGGGTGGTATTCGGAGACGAAGTCGCGGACGGCGTCGACCTCGCCGTCGTGCAGGAGCTCGCGCAGGTCGGGAATCAGGAGCGGATGACGCATGCCGACGCTCTTTTCCCCGAGGAAAGGTTAAACCACCCTGAGACAGGAAATCGTCAGGCGCGAAGCCGCATCGCCCCTCGCCTGGGAACGCTACGGCTCGCAGACGCGCTTTGTTCACTTTGCCCCGAGCACGTCCTTGCCGATCAAGGGTTTGAGGACGTCCGGGGTGTCGATGAGGCCGTCGCCGCGTTGATAGTTTTCCAGGATCGCGATGATTGCCCGCGAAAGCGCGACGGCCGTGCCATTCAAGGTGTGCACGAACCGGGTGCCCTTTTGACCTGTGGGGCGATAGCGGATATTGAGCCTGCGCGACTGATAATCGGTGCAGTCGGAGGTGCTTGTGACCTCGCCATATTCGCCGGTCTCTCCGCGCCCTGGCATCCAGGCCTCGAGATCGAACTTGCGATACGCCGGCCCGCCCAGGTCTCCCGAGCAGATGTCGAGCACGCGATAGGGAATTCCGAGCGCCTGGAAGAGATCTTCCTCGATTTCGAGCATGGTCGAGTGCATTGCTCCCGAGCTTTCGGGAGTGGTGAACGCGAACATCTCGACCTTGGTGAACTGGTGCACGCGGTAGAGGCCGCGGCTGGCGCGTCCGGCGGCGCCTGCCTCGGTGCGGAAGCAGTGCGAAACGCCAACGAAGCGGATGGGGAGCTGGGCTTCATCGATCACGGTGTCGGCAAGCATGCCGCCGAGGGTGATTTCGGCCGTGCCGACGAGGCTGAGGTCTGCCTCCTCGATCGAGTAGACCTGCGTCTCGGCGCCGCGGGGGGTGAAGCCGATGCCCTCGAGAATGCTGTTGCGGGCGAGATCTGGCGTGATCACGGGCGTGAAGCCGCGCTCGATGAGCTTGCGGACCGCGAACTGCTGGAGCGCCAGGTCGAGCAGAACGGCGTCGTTCTTGAGGAAGTAGAACCCCGCGCCCGAGACCTTGCCGCCGGTTTCGAAGTCGATCAGGTCGAGCGCCTTGCCGATCTCGACGTGGTCGCGCACGGGGAAATCAAAGGAGCGGGGCGTGCCAACCTTGCGCAGCTCCTTGCTATCGCCCTCGGTCTGGCCGATGGGCGCGTCGGGATGCGTGAGATTGGGGATGCGCTTGAGGCGCTGGGCGATCTCGCCATCGAGAAGCCGGAGTTTTTCTTCCTCGTGGGCGGCGGCTGTCTTGAGCGATTTGCCTTCCTCGACGAGCGCGGCTCTGCGCTCGGCGTCGCGCTCCTTGCCGGTCGCCTGCGCGACCTCGTTCTGCCGCCGCCGCATCTCTTCCACCTGCTTGACCAGCGTCTTGCGCTCGAGATCAAGGGCAAGCGCGCGGTCCAGATCGTCGATCACGTCCTGAGGTACGTTGCGGTTCTTGCAGTTTTGCCGGACCGATTCGGCGTTGGCGACCACATATTTCAGATCGAGCATGGCTTCGTCCTTGAGAGGGGGCTAGATGGCAAGCTCGTAGAGCAGCCGGGCAGCGGCCTTGATGCCGCGGTGGAAGTCCGCGAGAGAGAATTTTTCGTTGGGTCCGTGGAGATTGTCATCGGTCTGGCCCCAGCCGAGAAGGAGCGCATCGACGCCGAGCTTCTCCTTGATGAGCCCGACGACGGGGATCGAGCCCCCTTCGCGCATGAAGACCGGCCGCGCGCCGAAGCCGACCTCCACGGCCCGCGCCGCGGCTTGCACGCCGGGGGTGTTCACGTCCACGAGCACCGCCGGAGCGCCATGGTGCGTGATCAGGTCCACACGCACCCCCGGGGGCGTGACGCGTGTGATGTGCTCGCGGACGAGCCGCTCAATCGTGGCCGGGTCCTGGTTCGGCACGAGCCGGAAGCTAAACTTCGCGCCCGCCTTGCACGGGAGGACCGTTTTTGGACCAGGACCAGAATAACCGCCCCAAAGTCCGTGAACGTCGCACGTGGGCCGCGCCCATTTCCGCTCGAGCGTGGTGTAATCGGCCTCGCCAAAGAGCGCGGGCACCTTCAGATCCGCCTGAAAGTCTGCCTCGGAGAACGGCAACTTGGCGAACTCAGCCCGTTCCCAATCCTCGAGCGGGAGGACCTGGTCGTAGAAGCCGGCGACCTGGATGCGCCCGTCGGGTCCCTTCAGGCTTGCGAGGATCTCGGCGAGTGCGTTCAAGGGATTGGCCACCGCGCCGCCGTAGGTTCCAGAATGCAGGTCGCGATCAGCGCCCGTGACGGCGAGCTCAAAGTAGGCAAGGCCCTTGAGCCCGTAGGTCACGGCGGGAATGCCGGGGGCGAACTGGCTGGTATCGGAAATGACGGCGTAGTCGCAGGCGAGTTTCGCCGCGGATTCGGCCACGAATTTTTCGAGGCTGTGGCCGCCGACTTCCTCCTCGCCCTCGATCAGGAACTTGACGTTGACCGGGAAGCCCGCCGCGACCTTCATCCAGGCCTCGGCCGCCTTCAGGTGGGTAAACATCTGGCCCTTGTCGTCGGTCGCGCCCCGGGCATACAGGTTGCCGTTGCGAATGGTCGGCTCGAAGGGGGGCGAAAGCCAGGGCTCGAGCGGCTCCGGCGGCTGGACGTCGTAATGCCCGTACACGAGGATCGTGGGCTTGCCAGGCATGCCCAACCATTCGGCATAAACCAGCGGATGCCGCGCCGTCTCAATCAGCTCCGCCTTGAGACCCGAGGCGATCAGATTGTCCCGAACGGCCTCCGCCGCCTTCCGGGTATCGGCGTCGTGGTCAGGCTGGGCGCTCACGCTCGGGATCCGGATCAGAGCCTTGAGCTCCTCCTCGAATCGCGCGCGATTCGCCTCCAGATAGCGGTCAACCTCGTTCCAGATCATCCGATTCTCCCCCCAGCTCACGACGTTCTGGATTCAATGATACATACTCGCCTGCAAGCAGTAAGTCTTTCGCGGATAAGCGAGTATATCCACCCGCGGGACCCGGAGCGTAGGCCACGGAATCGGCTTCAGGCATCATGAGAAGAGGGTTGTTGCTTTCCCGAATCAAGCCCCTCGATTTTTTTCTTGCGAGGGGTTGTGCACTTCGAAGATCAGGGCTTACAAAATGAGTGGCTCGCGATTGTACGGTTGACTTCCCCATTCAAGAGTCCATATTTTCCAAAACTTGACTCAAGTTTCGACGAAATCAGGTCGAATGAGCAATTCTTCCCTGGGCTTTCGCGTCTGGCACTGCATTTGCTGTTTAGCACGCTTGCGAGACGTGTGGAGATCAGTAGGAGGGATTGGGATCTGAGGGTTTTCGGGCTTGGGCAAGCGACAGTGAAAAGAGAGGGCTGCCGAAAACCGCGAGTTCGCGTCGGTTCTGGTACCTTGCGTGTTATATATGAAAGGGTCGCGAGTCGGCGATGCCAATGGAAAGGCGCCCGTCCCCGGGGTGGTTTAAAGCTCCCTTGGGCGCGGTGTCAAGCGGATGCCTGGGATGGCACAGCTTGGGAGAGACACCCAAGACCGTTTGACGCAGTGACCGAGGTTGGGGTCTTGATCGAACCGGGGTGTCCGTCGGAGTTTAGGAGGGGGCCTTTCGATGAGTTTCCTTCAGCGCTTTCTCGAGCGCGTGTTGCGTAATAATCCATCTCGAACTGCTCGAACGAGCTTCGATGATTTGAGCCAGGATCAGCTCGACGCGCACCTGCAGGTGGGACGATACGGCGACTTTTTGCTGACGGACGCGGTTCGGCCCTCGATTGGGCTGGACGTGGTTCCGCGCGGGGGTTACCGCCGTGACACGTACCGCGATCCGGAGAGCGGCAACAAGATGCCGGTGCTGGCTGCGTCTGTGTCGGCTGAAATTCTTTTTGACGTGTTCATGGATTTGCTCGACCCGCTGGGCGAGGTGGTGGACGTGGTGATGGAATCGAGCCACGATTCCGAGCCTGGTTCGCACTCCGATCTTTACCGCGAGCAAATCGACACAGTCATTCTCAAGAGCACCCTCTACGACTACGAGCCGCTCTTGCTGCACGACGGCTGCACGGGGATGGCCGCGCTCAATCCCGCCGGCCCCATGGAAGTGCAGTTTGACGAGCACAAGCTCCTGTTCATCTACGCTCACGACCTGGCGCCGTTTGAGGAGATCCTCACGCGCTACGGGCTGAAGCGCGACGACACTCTCCGGTTCATTTCCGAGGCGGAGCACCTGCACTCCACCGACGACGAGTACCACCAGCAGTTTGGCGAGCTTGCCTACCGACTTGGCATCGACCGCCAGGAATACTCGCGTCTGAGCGGCTGCTAGGCACGATACGAACCCCGCGGATCGGCACCATCCGAAGGCCGGGCGTCCAGGCTGGACTCCCGGCCTTTTTGCGTGCGTGGGTCCTGGCTTGCGGGGTCCTGGCTTGCGGGTGTTTGACCCTTCGAAACGCGGTCCGCTACGATGGTTTTGTGAGGGATTCGGCTCGTGTGCGAGCCTGGGCCTGAGGCGTTGGGAGGCGAGAATCGGTGTCGATGGTGCGAGGGGCGAGACATCGCGGCTGGATGGGGTTTCTGGCGGTGGCCCTGGCGGGAATCGCGGGGTGTTCGAGCTCCGCGCCCGAGGAGAAACCGGCTGGTCCGAGGTTCCCGGGCGTTTCGCTCAGGCTGGGCGCGTTTGATTGCGCTGAGATCCTGGCGGGAGCGGCGTCGGTCCATGGTGAGTGGGCGGCGTCTCGCGGCGGGCAAGTGAGCCTGGTCGAAGCGCCTCTGACACTCGAGACGGTGAGCCAGGCGGCGGATGTCTTTTTCTTCCCGGGCGAGCGGATGGGGGAGCTGGTCGATCTCGGCCGGCTGGAGGTTTTGCCGAATGAGATCCTGTATCCTCGGCCCCGGCAGGTTGAGCCGGGCGCGGAGGACCAGCCCCCCGCGCGGGAATCGACAACGGCCGAGGAGCCATTCAACCTGCACGACGTCTTGCCCGCCTTTGGGGATGTGGCGTGCCGGTACGGCTCGGGCTGCGTGGCGCTGCCGGTGGGCGGGTCTGCGCTCGTGCTTGCCTATCGCCGAGATGTGCTCGAATCGAAACAACTGGCGGCGGCGGCCGCGGCGGCGAAGGTGCGGTTTGAACCTCCGCGCACGCTCGATGAGCTTGTCGCGCTTGCGCGATTCCTCAACGGCCGCGACTGGGACGGCGACGGCAAGCCCGATCACGGCATCGCCTTCGCGGCCGCGCCCGGCGCCGCGAATTCAGCATCAAATGTTTATTTGTCGATCGCGGCGGCCCTCGGGCAGCATCCCGACCATTTCTCGTTTCTCTACGACGGCGAGACCATGGCGCCGCGGATCGACGCGCCGCCGTTTGTCGAGGCCATGGGTGCGTTGCTCAGGCTCGGCGCAGCGGGGCCGGACTCGATGGCGAAGTTCAACGCCGCCGCCGCGCGGAAGGCGTTTCGCGACGGCCAGGTGGCGCTCTTGATCGATCGCGCGGAACGCGTGGGCCAGTGGTCAGGCGGCAAACCCGTGGGCGTAAGCGCCTTGCCAGGCTCGAGCAAGGTCTATGAACCACTCGAAAAGAAGTGGGAGACGCCGGCCAGGCCCAACGCGCCGACCTTGTTGCTGAAGGGGGGCGGTTGGCTTGTGGGCGTGGCCGCGGGCCTTGCGGGACCGAAGCGCGAGGCTGCGCTTGACCTTGCCCTCTATCTGGCCGGCCTGGAATCGGTGAATCGCCTGCGCACCGAGCGCGGGTCACCCATGCTGCCTGTGCGGGCCGTGCAGCTCGGGCAAGGTTTGCCTGACCCAACCCAGGCGCCCGATGTTGATGCTCGGCTCTGGATGGATACGGTGGGGCGCGTGCTCCAGGCGGATCGGGTGGTGCTCTCGCCGCGGCTGCCGGGGAGCAGCGACGATCTCGCCGACCTGGATCAGGCGATCGCCGCGGCCCTGGCCGGCACATCGCCCGAATCCGCCTTGAAACAGGCCGCGGCGCGCTGGGCTGAGCGAACGGCGAAGTTCGGGCCCAAACGGCGGCTCTGGCACTATCGCCGATCGCTCGGCAAGCTGGCCACCGATCCCAGTCCACCCCCGAAGGGAGCGTGAGCGACCGGAGATGGACGACGAAATCGAGGTAGGGCCCCAGCTCAGCTCCGAGACCGACGCCGACGCGCACGTGCGCGAAGTGCTGGGGATGTTCGACGTCCCCTCGTTTGCGCGCAGAGGGCACGACCTTGAAAGCGCGATTGCGCGGCTCGATGATCGCTGCCGCCGCGAGCGCACGCAGAGACTCGAGATGGTGCACATGCGGCTGCGGCAATGGGCGCAGGTGGTGAGCGGACCGGGGGGCTGGGCCGGCGTTTTCACTGCGCCTCTCGGTGCGCTCTACCTTGCGGCGGGCGCGCCTGAGCCAACCTGGGCCGCGGCCACGGCGAGCCTGCGCAGGCGCAAGGCGGCGGCGAACGATCTTGTGGCCTCGGTCGAGCGCTTCAATCGCCGCTGGCTGCGGTTCATGGATGAGCTGAACCTCGGGCCTGTGAACCGGCTCGTGGAGGAATACAATCGTTGTTACCTTATTGAGAAGGAGTGCGTACTTGGTTCTCCCCGGTTGGCTGCGCGCTTGTTTGAGCCGGCCGAGCCTGTAACTCTTGAGTCGCTTCTCTTCCGCCATCCGCCGCTCCCCGTGCCTGAGCTCGCCCGCGCGTAGCCGCCTGGGCCCTGTTCCGTGAGAGGACTCCGATCGATGATGCGTCGACCTTCCTGCCATCCGCTCGCGGTTCGAGCGCTTGCACTGGTTTGTGTGGCTGCGGTCCTGGGCCTGGGTCAGGCGCGTGGCCAGGCCGTCGCCACGAAGAAAGGGGCCCAGCCCTCCGCGCGTGCAACCGAGCCGCTCTCCTTCACGATCCGCTACGAGGGCGACGCGCCGCCGAAGCCGCTTTCCGGCAGGCTCTACGTGATGACGGCGCCGATCGGATCCGACCAGGAGCCGCGCAGCGGTCCCAACTGGTTCCGTCCCACGCCGTTCTTCGCGCGGGACGTTCGCGACTGGGACACCACGACGCCCCTCGAAATGGGCAACGACTGCGTGGGCTTTCCCGCGGAAATGTCTCGGCTGCCGGCCGGGCTCTACAAGATCCAGGCGGTGTTTCGCGTGAACCGCGACTCGCACAAGCTCGACGCCGAGGGGAATTATTACGGTCCCGCGGCCCAGGCCCAGCTCGATCCCGAGCTCGGCGGCAAGGTCGGGCTGGTGCTGAACAAGGTCCAGCCGCCGGATACGTGCACCGACACCGACCGCGTGCGCTACGCGGAGTGTGAAAGCCCGATGCTGACGAAGTTCTTCGGCAGGCCGATCAAGCACCGCGCCGCGGTGATCCTGCCCGAGGGCGTGGCCCCCGGCGCCACCGCGCCGAAACGCCCGGTTCTTTACATCATCCCCGGCTTCGGCGGCGATCGGCACATGGCGCCGGCGTTCGTGGCGTCAACCCGGCTGAGCTTTGGCAAGGACCTCGTGCGCATCGTGCTCGACCCCGATTGCGGCACCGGGCACCACGTGTTTGCCGATAGCGCTACCAACGGGCCGCGGGGCAAGGCGCTCGTGGAGGAGTTCATCCCCTATCTCGAGAGCAAGTTCCCGATCGCCGCCGACCCCGCGGGCCGCCTGCTGACGGGGCATTCCTCCGGCGGCTGGAGCAGCCTCTGGCTCCAGGTTTCACACCCCGACTTCTTCGGCGGCGTCTGGTCCACCGCCCCCGATCCGGTCGACTTTCGCGATTTCCAGCGGATCAACATCTACGCCGCGGGCGAAAACATGTTCCGCGACCGCGAAGGCAACATGCGCCCGATCGCCCGCATGGGCGGCCGCGCTGCGCTCTTTTACGTGCCGTTTTCGCGGATGGACGACGTGATCGGCTGGGGCGGGCAGCTCGGCTCGTTCGAGGCGGTCTTCAGCCCGCTCGATCGCACAGGCGCGCCCCGCAAGCTCTGGGATCGCAGGACAGGCGCGATCGATCCCGAGACCGCGAAGGCCTGGGAGGCCTATGACATCCGGCTCGTGCTCGAGCGCAACTGGGCGACGCTCGGCCCCAGGCTCAAGGGGAAGCTGCACGTCTACACCGGCTCGATGGATACCTTCTATCTCGAGGGGGCGGTGAAGCTGCTCAAGGAGTCGCTCGCCCGGCTGGGTTCGGACGCCACGATCGAGATCGTGCCGGACAGGGATCACGGCTCGCTGCTGAACCCGGAATTCTCGAAGAAGCTCGACGAATCGATCAACGCGGCCGTGCGATCCTGGCGCCCCGCCGCGGGCGCAGAGGCGAAGTAAACCCCGGCGCAGGCCGGCGGGGAGCAATCTCATGCCCAGGCTCGAACGCGAGGAACACGTCGAACAGGCGTATTTCTTCGCCGCCTTTCGTGAACGCCTGATCGATGGGCTGCCCTCGCAGCAGATCCTGGAATCGATCAACCACGAGCTGCTCTCGACCACCAAACTGCCGCTCGCGGTCTCGTTCGTCCGCGCTGAGATGAAGGGCTCCGGCCTGCTCGCCCCGGCGATGACCCGCATCAGCCACTACTTCACACCGTTCCAGACCCACGTCATCGCCCAGGCCGAGCTCGATTTTTCGCGCTTCGCCATGGAAGAGGCGCTCCTGGTGCTCGAGCGCGAGGCGAAATTCAAGGCGGACGATCCGCCGCTCCCCGCGCTCTTCGTCTACCAGTTCGAGGCGATCTCGCGCAACCGCCTGGGATATACCCAGGGCCTGGCCGCCATGGCCGCCGACCCGTTCTACAACGAGGACTGGAAGGACTACATCCTCACCCTCCGCGCGCGGCTGGGCGATGTGGACTTCGCCGACCTGATCTTCGTGCGATCCGAGTACTTCGCCGCCGAAAGGCGCAAGATCAACCCCGACTTCGTGCCCAAGTTCCCCATGCTGTTCGGCGAGAAGGAAGGCAAGATCGCGCGGGCGAATCGCGGGCGCGACCCGCTCTATCTTTTCTCGGCCCTGCAGCGCCAGCTTGGATATCCCGAAGTCCCGCGCCCCAGGCGCGGCGATGCGCTCGAGAGCCGCGTGTATGTGCTCGAGCAAAAGATCCTCCAGCTCGAGAATCGGCTCAAGCTGGCCGAGTCCAACGCCCAGCCGGAATTCGACGTCTCGCAGGTGCTGGTTCATCCCGAGGACACGGCCGGCGTGCCCACCGGCTGGGGCCGCAAGGCGTAGCCCTGCGCCCCGCCATGCGCCATCCCCCGCAACATCCGCCAGGAGCCCCACTGCAATGAAATGTGTACATGCCGTTGTGTTATCATATGTAATTTGCCTTGCGATCACAGGGCGGAGCGTGGCGCAGACGTTCGAGCGGGTTGTGCTCGACGCGAACTTCCCGGGTGCGTACCAGGTGGAGGTTGCCGATGTGAATGGCGACGGCAAGCTGGACGTGGTGGCCGTGGGAGGTGCAACCTGCGCGTGGTATGAGAATCCGGGCTGGAAGAAGCGGGTTGTGAGCGGGCCGGAGCAAACACCTGGCATCATCTCGAGCGCCACGGCGGATCTCGATGGCGACGGCAAGGCGGAAATCGCCATCGCGTATGAGTTCGCCATGGAGAAGCCCGCGACCGGCAAGCTGGTGCTCGCCAGGCAAGGTGAATCGGTCGAGGCTCCGTGGCGGCTCGAGCCGGCCGGCGCGATCCCGAGCATCCACCGGCTCCGCTTTGGCGACATCGACGGCGACGGCAAGCTCGACCTCGTCGTCGCCCCCATCTTTGGGCTCAAAGCCCAGGCGCCCGACTATCTCGACCCTGCGCGGCTGGTTGTGCTCCGGGGGCTCAGGCCCGGCACGCGCACCGCGCCGGAATTCATCGGCGCCTGGCCGGTGATCCATGCGATCGAGGTCGCGGATCACTTCGCGCAAGGTCGCGCCTGGATCGGCGTGGCCAGCGACCAGGGAGCAGGACTGGTCCATCTGGACCCGTCGCAATCCAGCTCAAACGGGCGCTGGGCGGTCGAACGCAGGCTGACCAGCCCGGCCGACGCACCACCGACCAAACGAGGCGCAAGCGAAATCCACATCGGCAAAATGGCCGACGGCCGCAGGCTGCTCGCCACAATCGAGCCCTGGCACGGCAGCGTTGTCGCCGCGTACCTGGGCAAGCTGGGCCCCGCAAGCGAACAGACGCCCGACTTCGACTCCAAACGCGACCGCCAGGTCGTCGATGACACCCTTGCCGACGGCCATGCGCTCTGGCTCGCGGATGTTGACGGCGACGGCGACGACGAGATCCTGGCCGGCCACCGCGGCAAGGATCACCGCGTCTCACTCTACGACCTCGACCACGCCCGGAACCGCTGGGTGAAGACCGTCCTCGACCGCGACATCTCTGCGCAGGACCTGCGCGGCGGCGATGCCGACGGCGACGGTTTGCCTGACGTCGCCGCCGTCGGGGGGCAAACCCGTAACGTGGTGCTCTACAAGTTCAAGCGTTCGCCCAGGTAACTCAGCGAGGGCGATTGCAAGACTTACCCAAAATTCTTGCGCAGGAGCTCAAGGCTCCTGGGCACGCCCTGGTCGGGCGGGTCATTGCCCTCGAATTCGAGCGAGATCCAGCCGCGGTAGTTATGCTTGCGCAAGATGGCGGCGATTTTTGCGTAATCGAGGTCGAGGGCGTACCAGCGGCCGCCGCCGTAGTACGTCTTGGCCTGCACGAGCTCGATGGGCACCGAGGACGAGGCGAGCCGCTCCATCTGCTCGTAGGAGTTTTCCAGGAAGTTGCCGGTGTCGAGCGTGATCTTGAGCCAGGGAGACTTGATCGCCTCGACGATCCGCACCACGCCCTCGGCCGTGCGCCCAAGCCCCCAGTGGTTTTCGAGCCCGAGCACCACGCCGCAATCCTGGGCGCGGGGGAGCAGCTTTTCGAGCGAGTCGCCCACCCACTTGAAGGCTTCTTCGTCGTCGTGGCCTTCGAGCGGCGGCTCGATTCCCTTTTTGGTCATGAAGTCGTCGAACGACTTGACGGTCCCCCAGCGCCCGGTGTTGATCCGCATCGTGGGGATGCCCATGCGGTACGCCAGGTCGATCTGGTAGAGCGTCTTTTGCACATTGGCCGAGCGCAGCTCGCGGTCGGGAGTCACAAACCCCTGGTGCGTCGAGAAGCCCATGAGCGCGAGCCCGAGCGCATGCGCCTGGGCCTTCAGCTTCTGGAGCGTGGCGTTCGTTTCGTCCTCCATCTGGATGTGGAGGATCTCGACGCCGTCGAAGCCCATGGCCGCGGCCCTGTCGATGCACTCGGCCATGGTGAGCCGTTTGGCATTGTTGCGGAATTGCCAGAACGAATAGGTCGAGACGCCGATCGGGTTTCCGCGCCTGGCGCCTGGTGCGCTTGTCTGCGCGTGGGCGGGGGTTGCAAGCGCGCCTGCGGCCGCCGCGCCCGCCGCCGCACTCAGAAGGAACTGGCGCCTAACGAGACCTGCATCACGCGGGTCAGTTTGCATGAGATCACCTCGGATTTGTACCTGGAACTGGAACGCACGTCTCCCCGCGCTCTCAAAGCAAGCTAACGGGACGGTCGAGCCAGGGAAAGCGGTCGTTCGAGATTCGTGTAAGATTGCGCGAAGATTGACTTTGGTGATGGTCCGTGGCGGGTGTGGCGGATAGGCTATTGAGTCCTGCGCTGGGGCTTGAGCGGCTGGGCGTCACGGTGGGGAAGAGACAGCGATCCGAGGAGTTGCAAGCGATGCGAAGCGCGGCGGGCCGGTGGATGAGAAGGGCGATCGGGGCGACCGCATGGGCCTGGCTCCTGGCGCCGGCGTGGGGCCAAGCGCCCGCGACCCGGCCCGTCCCCAGGGCGGCGGATCACGCCACCGTCGAGGACAGGGAGAACGCCACCGCGGCCGCGCAACCGAAAGACCGCGCCGTCTGGCCCGGCATGACCCGCGCAGGGACCGTTCTGCTCCCAAACGGCTGGTCGCTCAAGCCCGCCGGCCGGCAGACCCAGCTCGGCGACTTCCCCGTTCAGATCGCGGTCCATCCCAGCGAGCCCGTGCTGGCCGTGCTGCACGCAGGCTACGGCGACCATGAGATCATCACCGTGCACGCCCAGACCGGGCGGATCCTGGGCCGCGTGCCCGTGCCCGCAAGCTTCATCGGCTTGACCTGGTCCCCCGATGGCAAACGCCTCTTCGTCAGCGGCGGCTTCGACGATCAGATCCACCGCTTCGACCACGCCCAGGGCCTGCTCTCAACCCGCAAGACCTTCAGCTTCCCGGGGCGTGATGCGTTCCAGTCCGAGCCCAATCCAGGCTTTGGCAAGGGGGCCAAGAAAACCCAGCGCACTCCCGCGGGGCTTGCCATTTCGGCCGATGGCAAGACGCTCTACGCGGCACTCACGTTCGGCGGCAAGCTGGCGAAGTTCGACGCCGAAACCGGGGCGTTCCTGGCGGAGCTGGATCTCGAGCCCGAGTCGTTCCCCCACAGCCTGGCGCTCGACGACGCCCACAAACGCCTCTACGTGAGCCTCTGGAGCAAGTCAGCCGTCGCGGTCGTCAACCTGGAATCCTTCAAGGTCGTCGACCGGGTGGCGACGCAGGAGCATCCCAACGAGCTTGTGCTGGGGCAAGGGGGTAAGATTCTCTATGTCGCCAATGCCAATCGCAACAGTGTGAGCGTGATCGACGTCGAAAAGAACATCGCGCTCGAGACCCTCAGCACCGCGATCGATCCCCGGGCGCCCGCGGGAAGCACGCCGAGCGCGCTTGCACTCTCGGCCGACGGCTCGATCCTGCTCGTGGCCAACGCCAACACCAACCACCTCGCGGTCTATAACGTCAAGACGCCAGGCGCAGCCGTGCCCCTGGGCTTCGTGCCGGTCGGCTGGTATCCCACCTCGGTCCGGCTCTCAAGGGACGGCAAGACGATCCACGTGGCCAACGGCAAGGGAGCAAGCTCACGCGCCAATCGCGACGGCCCGATGCCTGGCTTCGCCGGCCAGCGCGGGGCCACGCGCGAATACATCGGCGGGCTCTTCCAGGGCTCCCTGTCGCGAATCCCGTTCCCCGATCCCCAGGCCATGGCCCGCTACTCCAGGACCGTCTACGAATGCAGCCCGCTCGAGCGCAGCGCACCCACCGCGGTGACCGGCCCGGCGCCCGCCGCCGGCAACCCCATCCCCGCCAGGGTCGGAATTCCCTCCCCCATCCAGTACGTCGTCTACGTCATCAAGGAAAACCGCACCTACGACCAGGTCTATGGCGACATGCCCCAGGGCAACGGCGAACCCTCAATCTGCCTGTTCCCCGAGAGAATCACCCCAAATCATCATGCGCTTGCGCGAGAATATGTTCTGCTGGATAATTTTTATGTCGATAGCGAGGTGAGCGCCGACGGGCACGAATGGTCGATGGCGGCCTATGCCACCGACTTCGTGGAGCGGCTCTGGCCGCTTGGTTATCGCGGCGATCGCCGCGTGCCGTATCCGTCAGAAGGCTCGTTTCCGGAGCTGGCCAGGCCGTTTGGCGGCTATCTCTGGGACCGCGCGGCCGAGAAGAAGGTCTCTTATCGCAGCTATGGCGAGTTCATCGCCAACGGCAAGACGCCGAACGAGCCTGGCACCGCGTCGGTGAAGTCGCTCGAGGGGCATTTTGACCCGATGTTCCGCAGCTTTGACATGGACTATCCCGACGTCAAGCGCACCGAGCGGTTCCTCGAGGAGCTGGCCGGTTTTGAGAAGTCGGGTGAGATGCCCCGGCTGGTGATTCTGCGGCTGCCCAACGACCATACCTCGGGCACTGCGCCCGGCAAGCATACTGTCGAGGCGTGCGTGGCCGACAACGACCTCGCGCGCGGGCGCCTGGTCGAGGGACTGTCCCGGAGCAAGTTCTGGCCGAAGATGGCGGTCTTCGTGGTCGAGGATGACGCCCAGAACGGCTCCGACCACGTCGACGCCCATCGCACGGTCGCGCTTGCGATCAGCCCTTACACGCGCAACCGAGGGGTGGATTCAACGCTCTATAGCACCAGCTCGATGCTCCGCACCATGGAGCTGATTCTGGGTCTCGAGCCGATGAGCCAGTTCGACGCCGCCGCCCGTCCGATGTTCGCGGCGTTCACCAAAAAGGCCGATCCATCCCCTTACAAGCACAGGCCCGTGACCGTTGATCTCAACGCCCGCAACGCCTCCTCCGCGCCCATGGCGCAGGCTTCAAGCCGGCTGGATCTCGAGGTCGAGGATCGCGCGGACGACCTGCTTTTCAATGAGATCATCTGGAAGGCCGTGAAGGGCAAGGACGCGGTGATGCCCGCGCCTGTTCGCGCGGCGTTTGTGCTTCCCAGAGATTAGGCGAACCACCATGGCACAGAGGAACACGGACCCGGGCGCGGCCGCACAGCCCACCGCGGTGCTGCTCATCGCGCATGGCAGCCGGCAGCCGGCTGCCAATCGCGACCTGGTCGAGCTCGCGGAACGGATCGCATCCGCGGGCGATTACACCACCGTCGAGCCCTGCTTTCTCGAGCTCGCCGAGCCGGACATTCCCACCGGTGTAGACAGATGCGCTGCCTCGGGTGCAGCGCGGGTGCTGATGGTGCCTTATTTTCTCTCCGCTGGGATCCATCTCGAGCGCGACCTCGCCTCTGCGCGCGATGCCGCCGCGCGCGAGCATCCCGCCGTCGCCTTTGAACTGGCGCCGCCGCTCGGCCCCCATCCGCTGCTTGATGCGCTCGTGCGGGCGCGGATCCAGGAGCTCGAAACGCCAGGGAACTGACCGGACGCGCGCCTCAAACGATCAGAACCGCACCCCTGGCGCCTGCGCCCCGCTGGTTTGATTCCCGCGTAACAGCGAATCCGCGACCCGGGCTGGTTGTCTCTTGCAATCTACGGGTCAGCCAGTACGATAGAAGGCGTGGATTGGTCGCGGACGGCGGAGCGGAGGAGTGCCAGATGCCCGAGATTCGTCCCACGGAGCGTGAGCTTGAAGCGCTCAAGGTGCTCTGGTCGCGGGGCAAGGCGACGGTGCGCGAGGTCTATGGCGTCTTGCATCCGCGGGACGGGTCGCTGGCGTACACGACGGTCCTGAGCCTCATGCAAACGATGGAGCAGAAGGGTCTTGTGGGGCACGAGGCGGTTGGGAAGACCTATCATTACTACTCGCTTGTCGAGGAGGCGGGGGTGCTGCGTGGGTTGGCGGCGGGGTTTCTCGAGCGGGTATTCAACGGCGCGCTGGGCGAATACGTGGCGCGCGCGCTTGAGACTCGGCGGCCGAGTGCGGCGGAGCTTGACCGGCTTGAGCAATTGATTGCGGAGGCCAGGCGCGGGCGGGGGCCTGCGCGCAAGCGAAAAGGGGGCGCGTGATGTCGGAATGGCTCGAGCTGGCGCCGCCGTGGTTGGGCAAGATCTACCTGGGCGCAACGTTCATTCTGGCCGTGGCGCTTGTCGCCCGCGGTAGCGTGGCTCAGCCTGTTCGGCGCAGGGAGATCGCCCGCGCTGCACTCCTTGCCCTCTTCGTCTGGATCGGCGCGGCAACGTGGTCTGGCGTGCGGCGGGTTGAGCCGGAAGCCGCACGCGTGGTGGTCGAGACCAACCTGGAAGCGCAACGCAACACCGCGGTGCTCTGTTGCGATTCTTGCACCCAGGCGCTCGTTCGGCTGCCGCGGGCCGAGCCGAGCGTACACCCGTCGGTTTCCTCAGGCGAGCGCCTGTCCCAGTTCGCGGCCACCCTGGGCGCTGGCGCGGCGGCCGGCTGCGCGGCGATGCTCGCCTGGCTCGCCCTGGGTGCGATCGCAAGCCAACGCTTGATCCGAGGCGCCCACGCCGTTCCCGCCTGGATGATCAAGCTGCTCGAGGAGATCGCGGGGCCAGGCCAGCGGCTGCCTCGGCTCCTGCTTTCCGACCTGGCAAACCAGCCGCTTGCGCTCGGCGTCCGGCGGCCGACAATCATTCTGCCAGCACATTTCGCGGTCGCCGAGCCGGGCGTGCGCATTCGCGCAGCGCTCGAGCACGAATGGGCTCACCTGCGCGGGGGCGATCTTGCCATGGTCGAAATGAGCCGCTGGCTGCTCCCTGTGCTCTTCGCGCATCCGCTCTACTGGATCCTGCGCGGCTTGATGCGCGCCGATCAAGAATCGATCGCTGATGCCGCCGCCGCCCGCGCAGGCCGCGTCGCCTATGCCGAGGCGCTTCTCTGCTGGTCGCGCCAGCTCGAACGGCCCCGCCGCGTTGCCTCGTCCGTCGGCCTGTGGGATGGTCGGTCCACGCTGGACCGCCGCATCCGTCTCGTCCTCGACGACAGCCGATCGCTCGAACAACGCTGCCCCTGGTGCTGGTCGGTCGCCGTGAGAATCCTGGCAATTGCCGCATGTTCCGTGCTCCACGCCGGGCTCGCACCCGCGCGAGACCAGGCTCAAACCCGCACCACGACCGCCTCGCCCGCGATCGCCTGCGAGCACCCGGCCGCTCCCGGCCCCGTCCGCGTCCTTGCCTGTCCGTGATGTCCGCGTGCCTCAACCCCAGGATCGGCGGGCCTGGTCCGCCCCAGTTTCATTCGCCTATAGGAATGAGGAACAGCACATGTCGGCATATGCAGAATCAGCGCCAGCGTTTCCCGTCGCGATCCGGCAACTGGCCGCGGCCTGCACGGCGGCGGTTGCGTATTGTTTGATGGCTTCTGGGATCGCGCCTTGCCGGGCGCAGGACCTCGAGGAATTTCCCGTTCTCGCCCCCGCGCCCAAGGGGGTGAGCAACCTCGTTCCTGGGCCGTTTCCGGAGCTAATCAATCGGCCGGACATGCACGATCTCGAGCCGGCGGTTCGGCAGGCGGACCTGATCATGGCGGTCCGGCTTCTGAGTGTGGCCGAGACGAAGATCGTCTCGGGCGGAAGAAATGTGCAAACGACGCAGCAGTATCGCTTCGAGCCTGTGAAGATCCTGAAGGGCGTCTATCCCCACGAGGAGCTGCTCATGACGGGGCAGGACCTTGGGGTGTATCGCTACACGGAGGGGGCCCGGCTCGAGCGTGGGGCGATGATGCTGGTATTGCTGGGCCGGCAGCCGCAGGGCTTTTTCAATTGCAATGGTGCGCCGAGCCTGAGCCAGTCGATTCCGCGGATCTCGGCCCTCGGGGATCCGCTCGTGTCCGCGGTGGAGCTGCTCGTGGGAGTTGTTCGCAGCGGCGACCGGGCCAAACGTGTGGCGCTCTTGCGAGAGGGGCTTGGCAAGTCGAGCGGGCGTGGCTCGGAGACGATCCTGCTCTCCCTGGCGCGAAGGGCGGAGCTTCTGGCTCGGGAGCCGCGTGCGCTGGCGGCGGTGAGTCGATTTCTGCAAGACGGATCGCCGGCGGTGCGTGAGATCGCAGCGCGGCTGGTGGGTGCGATGCTCGAGTCGCTCGAGCCGCGGTCGAATCCGGCTGCGATCGCCGCCTTTGCGGCAGGTTCGAAGACGTTCCAGGCGGAATCGGCCCGGGCGCTCGCCGATGCGAGCCGCACCGCCGGGGCGAACATCCAGGTCCGCGTGGCGCTGTTCGATGCGCTCGCCGCGGCGGGCGCAGAGCCCGAGGTTCTGTCCGCCTATCGCGCGATGACGTTGCCGTCGGCGACGAGCCTTGCCGAGCAGGCCGCCCGGCTCCGCGCTCTGGGCCGGGTCGCCGCGTTCGA
>DAIDHX010000119.1 GCA_027451885.1 Planctomycetales bacterium | reverse complement strand
GTTGGGACACGCGAGCGGACGCTTCGGGCTCGTATTCGTCGGGTTCGTAGTGGTCGTGGTCGCGCGGGGGTTGCGAGGGCGGCCGCCGGGAGAGCCAGGGCCAGCGCAGCGAGAAAACCCCCGGCGTGCGCGAGGCTCGTCGGGGGTGTCTCTGAACGCGCGTCGTTGGCGGTTTACGCGCCTTTCTTGTCGAGCACAACGCCCATGGCTTTTGCGAACTCGGCGTTGACAACCCGGTCGCGCCCGGGGGGAACATACATCGTCGAATGCGCCTGGACATGCGAGGCGTCCAGCTCGCGGAGCTTGACTTTTTGCACCCTGGGGAGGAAGCAAGGGAGGATGATCGACTCGTAGATCGTCACCTCGTGCTCCGCACCGTAGAGCCGGGTGAGCTTTTGGACGAGCAAGGGAAACAGCCTGTCGACGTCGTAGCCATCCTTGCGGAAGGTTCGATCGCCGAGGACTCCCACCTGCCAGAGGACGAGCTGGGACGAGGTGTCGACCGAGCGGTCGTGGACCATGAAGTCGGTAGCCTCGTAGGACTGGCAGCCGTTGACAGCGGGGTCGATGCCCAGGTCGGCGAAGAGGCAGTCTTCCGCCGAGATGGCGGGGAGCATCATGGCTGAGTAACCCTCCTTGCGCGCTTGCCGAATCGACTCGTGCGATGGGAAGGCGAACACGCCCGGATGCCCATAAAAGACAGCGCAGGTGCGATGTCCCAGGCGGACGCTGGCCAGGATCTGGCCGACCATGGCGTCGTAGCTGGCCTTGCGGTCGCCGCCGTCGCTGTAGTGGCCCATGAGGGAGACAGCGGCGGGATTGAGGTAGTGGATCACGGCCTCGGCGATCGGATCGGCGACCAGGTAATGCACGGCGGAAGAGGATCGGATCCAGGCGATGGCCGCCAGTGTAACCTGGCCGACGGTTCGGATCCCGGTCCCGACGACGACGAGAGCGCCTGGCTTTTCCGGCAGCGTGACCCTGGGGGGATCAGGGAGCTGAACCTGCCGCCCGCGCAGGTGCTCCCACATCGCCCCTTCGGACCCGCCGAACAGCACTCTGCGCCCGAGCGGGTCGAGCGCGGAGTGATCCATCGCCCTGTTTGGATCGGCGACGAATTCGGTCAACCTGGCCGGATCGATGGCGAGATCCCGCAGGAACTCGAGAAGGTTGCTCATGGAACGGACTCCTCTCGATTATCCGATGATCACCACAACGACCGGGATGTTGCCGCCACCGCCGCCGCTGCCGCCGCCGCCGGACGAGCCGCCGCCGCTCGGAGCGCCGCCACCAGGCGTGGTGGTCGTGCTCGTGGTCGGCGTGCTCGAGGTTGGGGTTGAGGTCGTGGGCGTGGCCGTGGTTGGCGTTGAGGTCGTGGGAGTGGCCGTCGTGGGAGTTGTGGTTGGAGTGGTAGTGGTCGGCGTCGTGCTCGGCGTGGTGACCGTTGGTGCGCTCGAATCGGTGGTGACCGGCCCGTTGGGCGTGGTCGTCACGGGACCGTAGACCACGGCAGGCGCCTGCGGGGGGCAACAACAGCAGCAGTCTTTCTTGTTGGCGGCCATCTCGCGGGTCGCCCCCAGCGCGCGCTCTTCAGCCGCCGCCGCACGCTGCTCGGCAAACGCTCTGGCCGCCTTGGCCTCGCTCAGAAACGCGCCGAGCTGAACGACACCCTTCTGGCACTCGTCAAGCTGGTGCTGGAGCTGATCGGCGCGGCTGGCGGCGCCCGCGGCCGAGCCGGTCAGGTCGCTGATCTTTTGCAAATCGCGATCGTGCTGGGCGCGCGCGTCGGCAAGCTGGTGAGCCACACTCGAATTGTGCGCCCGGCCGAGCAGCAACGCGGCAATGAGCGCCACGAGCAAGATCAAGGCAAGAGCGCCAAGGAGCGTGCTCCAGGATGTCAGATGCGCAACGTCCTCTTGCTCGTTTTCGAGCCTGGTCTCGAGCACCGCGTTCGCTTTCTCCCTGTCCTGGAGCTGCTTCGTTGCATCGTCCAGTGATTTTGTGAGCACAGCTTTGTCCTTGACGCACTCGTTGAGGCTGTTCTTCGTGGCCTCGAGCTGCCTGCGCAGTTCGTCACGATCATGCTCGCAGGCGTCGAGCCGGGTCTTGAGGATCACGATCTCGGCCGCGGCCCGGTCTCGCTCCTTTTCGGTCCGCTCCAGCCGTTCCTTGAGCTCGCCGATCTCGTGGTTGGCCTTCTCGAGGCGCTCCTTGCAGCGTTCAAGCTCAGCGCTCAGGTGGGTGATCCGGTTCCGCGCCGCCGCGAGCTCCCCCTCGCACTTCTCGAGCGCCTTGCCGAGCGCCTCGACTTTCTCCCGGAGCGCGTGGTTTTCGTGCCGTGCTCTTTCAAGGTGGCGCAGAAGCTCCCTTTTCTCGAGCTCGAGCGCTCCCACGAATTCCTCAAGAAAGCGAACCTCCGCCTCCAACTTGCAGACCCGCTCCCGGCACTTTTCCAGTTCCGCCAGGCACGCGGGGTCGGTCACATAAATGATCTGGCATCCTCCACGGCCATGCGGCGCAGCGGCGAGCTCCCCACCCCAGGCAAGCATCGACGCAACCGCTGACGCGAACGCGATCCCAAGACCGCTTCTCGTTCTCAACAGGAACATGTGTACCCCCAGTTGATCTCAGGCCGGCTTAATCCCACCGAACAGGCGGGGCAATTAAGCCTCAATAATAACAAAGAGATCAAAACCTGTGGTATCGTTCCGAAATAAAATAACCAACTTAGCGTAAATGCATTGTTTAAGAGCTTTACAGAACTTGACCTGGCAGCAGAGGCAAGCGGGATTTCCGCTGTCAGAGATGTCAGCGGCTGGAGTTTTCTAGCGGGTGGGGCAAGCAGAGAGCGAAAGCAGATCGGTACCGAGAGGGTTCGTTGCGCCCCCAGCAGGGAGGCGGCAGACGGATGAGATCGAGGCGCGGTGGCGACTACCTCTAAGTCCTGGCTGTTTGCAGATTGCCGTTGGGCAACTGCACTCGACGGCGGTACCTTTCCACAATGCTGCTTTTCACGAGGTCTGGGGCTCCGTTACGTCCAGCCTAACCTTCTCGTATCGAGTCCGGATCAGCGATAGGAAGCTCTCACCAGCCTCCATAAGTTCAAGGTCGCGGCGGTCGATGACCACGATGGCGATGCCCATGCCTGAATAGACACGCAGCTGCTCGCGCGCAGCGGCCTTTTGATCGGAAACGCCAGTGATCCCCTTGCTAGAGAACAGGATCCCGAAGCGCATATTAGCGGCCTGTAGGAAATAGGCCATCTTTGCAATCACGGTAACGTCAGCAGGCTTGGCCCAATCCTTGCACTCGCACGCAAAGTATCGTCCCAACTCTGTGCGGAAGTCGAGACCAGGCCCCTCGAAGCTCCCGACCACGTCGTAATCCGACCCAGAACCAAGCCTTCTGCGGCGGTATGCCCTCGCTCCGGGAATCATCGAGACCAGATAATGCGCTAATCGCTCGAGGTGTGCCCCACCGTCTTCGCCTGTCCTTTCCCGCAGGTGTCGAACGTATTGTGGGTTGGCATGATATCGTCCATACTCCGAGACGCTTGGGTACTCGCTCATCCATTCGTCGCCAAGCCTGAGTAGAAGTTCCTCGGGAAACCACATGTCGGGCTCACCCGGTTTCCAGATTTCTTTGAAAACTCGCTCGGTGTACCGATCCACGAGGGTATCGGACATTCCATACAGGGAGGCACGCGCATATACACCGCTGCCATCAACGCGTTTTATTCCTTGGTAGGCGACCGCATCTTCGCATAGCATGTACATATAACATTTCTTTGCGTGGAGTGCGAAGCCCTGCATGCGATTGCAGTCACTCAAGAAAGCGAGCGGCGCGCCTTTATGTATCCACCTATTCTCACGTTTTTGATATTCTAGCATCTGGTGGTAGAGCGACTCGAATATCCTTGCGGCTTCAGGAAGGCGCTGAGGTTGCATGAAATACATCCCGATCGAAAGCCAAACGCGTTGGGCGGAGGTTTCATTGCCGGCCTCCGAACTCTGCATATCCGAACTCTGATGTATGTTCCGTAGCTCGCTTGCGATCGTGAAACCGCCGAGGTTTTTGTCTGCATGCGCCTCGAAGCATTCTACAACCTGCTCTGATGCACCCTGTTTTTTCAGTTCGGCGGAGAACGCATTAGCCGGCTCTCCAGCGTTTTCCGCCGGACAGGCTTCACCAGTGTTCTGGGCGGCCTTATGATCCATCTGTATCGCCCCTTCATCGACTTGGGCACCAAGGTTCTGAAAGTGTGGCGTCGCTTGATAACCAGCGGCCTGGCGTCGCTTTCGTCACACATTGGATGATTCTCGAGCACTGAGGAGCCCACGATCCCGGGGTCCGATGGCTGTCCTCGCGCTGTCAGTGGGAATCATCCGGCTTGCGCAGTGCCACGTCAAGTTTCAGTGAATGCCAAGGCTAATGCAGCCGCACGGTCCCGAGGGTCAGCCAGCCATTCACATTCGCGTCCTGGGATTTGTTGGCGAAGCGGAGCGGTGCGCCTCCGCGAAGCGGGCTGGGCACCCGGAGCGCGAGGGTGTAGACGCCCGGCTCGACTCCGGCCACGGGTAGATCCTCCGACCAGATTCGGGGTGGGTCGCCTGGTAAGAGGCCTGTGAGCCGGCCCCGGCACGAATACTCCAGGATCGCGCGGCCATCGCGGATCAGGCACCATTGCGGCTTCCAGTCGTAATAGAACGGCGCAACGCCGCGATTTTCAAGCTCCAGCCGCACCTTGAACTTGCCGTCCACGGCGTCGTGGATGGTCACCGAGGAGACGTGGAATTCATAACCCATGCGCCTGACCTCCGCGAGCGCGCGCTGCTTGCGCGTGGGGGAGGATGGCCTGTCGAACATCCCGCTATCCATCAACCAGGTGACATGCGTAGCCTCGACGCAGCGGCGGAAATCCTGGATCTCGCCTGCGCCTGGGGGGTCGTCAAACACCTTGCCCCAGGCCTCGGGACGAATCTCGCCGCCGATCGGGCTGGTCTTCCATTTCGCCATCGCACCCGGGCCAGCGGCCCGGAGCAGGCTCATGTAAAACCACGCGTCTTCCTTCTTGCCTGTCTCCAGCGTGGCCCAGGCGAATGAGTCGTCGTGATAGCCCAGGCGTCTGGCGGCGTTGCTTGCGAAGGCGTCGTCGTGGTCGCCGGCGGGGTAGCGCAGGAGGACGGGCGTGATCTTGAATGCGTTTTCGTAGGCGTCCATCACCGCGCGCTGAATGTCCTTGCGGGCGAAAAGCTCGCTCCGCGGGTAAGTGTGCCACTCCCCCCAGACGCCGAGCAAACCCGCCGTGATGAAGCCGATCCGCGGGTCGCCATCGTACTTCTTACCGAGCGCTGCGATGAATTGCACAAGCGACTTGCGGAGCCTGGGATTGGCGTAGTCGGGCGTTTCGACGCGCGAGGCGGGCGAATCCGGGTGCAGCCACGAGGTCACCTTCAGGCCGTCGTCGATGAGGAACCGGGGGATCACGCCCGTTTTGCCGGGATATTCGAGGAAGATGCGAAAGACGGCGTGGTGGCCGCGACTGGCGATGTCGTCGAGCATTTTTTCGAGCGGCTGCCAGTCGTGGTCATCGTATCCATGCACGAGCGCTGAGTAAGGAAGGTAATTGAACTCCATCGAACAGGGAAACAGGCGCCTGACGTCTCGCGCATAGGGCACGAGCCCTTTGAGCGGGTTGTCCGCGGGCGCGGGGGCGTATTCCAGCCGGCGGTTGTTTTCCGCCGCGAGGGCCGTGCTGGACAGAGCCGCGGCGATGGCCAGCCCGATCGTGAGTCGCGCGCGAACCATGTCATTCTCCTCGGGTTCCTGACGGCAGACCAGGCGGCGCCTGTGGCCTCAGCCGCGGCATCTGATGGCTCCTTACGATATCGGTGGTCGGCGGCAGCCGGCAACCACGTGGTGGGCCCACGGGCGCGTAGGATCGAGTGCTGACCCATGCAACATTGGGGTCTCCAGTGTCAGCCCATGCGACTGTGGGTCGAGAGGGACCTCTGAAGAAGGCGGAGTTCGATTGAAGCGATTCGCGGGGTTATGCCGATTAATACATTAATGTCGATTGGATCGACTGAGACTCATTGACCGACATCCGTCTCTGAGATCTGGGCTCATCTTTTCCGCGCAGCGTTGGCTTGCGGCGCGTATGCTGGGGGTTCCGAGCTGGTTTTTGGATTTGGCGGAAGTGGGCGTGGTTCAAGTTCTGGATTGGATAATCGAAATGGTTTGCAAGGAACTGGATTGATGTGTGGAGGCTTGGCCACGAATTGGAATCGGTTATTGCGGTCGGTGGCGGCCGCGGTTTTGGCCGTTGGTCTGGCCGCCACGCATGCGCGCGGGCAGGAGATGGTTGATGCAGGATCTGCCGCGGCGGCGGACGAGCCAGTCCGGAGCCTGTCCGTCGACTCGGGGCCGATCGGTGCCGTGAGCGTGACGGAGCCCGCGCTTCCTCCTGGCCTGGCGCAGGGGGGCGGCGGTGAGGACGCGCTCCCCGCGCGGGTTGTGATGGGGCCGATGGACGTGATCGTCGAGTCGATCTTCGGCGAGGCGTCGGTGGACAACTGGCAGCCACTCAGCCTGTCCAATTTTCTGAGCAAGGGGTGGGATCAGCCGTTCGCGAAGTCACCGATTGGAACCAATGGAGCACCTAGACAGAACTGGTTTGGCTCGGCCGATGGGATTTTCGTGCGGCTGAGTTCGCTGAGCTTCTTCAATACGATCGGGATGACGACCAACAACGGTCTGTTGCTTACGCCTGTGCCGTGGTCGCCCGCGAAACCCAAGACAAACGGGAACGCGTACTGGGCCGCTTATCAGATTTATGTGCCGCTCAATCAGCGCATGGAGGTGCTGGTTGCGGTGCCGTTCATCGCGTCTAACTCCTCGAGTCCCACGGGGCACTATGTGGGCAATTTCGGCGATCTGACGATTTCAGGGCGTTTTCGACTCATTGAGCAGAACAATTTCTCGATGCAGGCTCTGCTTACGGAACGCACCCCGACGGGCAAATCGGTGAATGGGAACGATATCAATTTTGTGACGCCGTCCTTGGAGTTCTGGTGGAACCTGGCGCCCCGTTGGGTGGTGCGCGGGACCACGGGCATCAATATCGACACAGGGCGAGCGACTGCCACGAGCGTCTATTTTAATAGCCTGGCGGTCGGGCGTTATCTCACGACGACCGACGCGCGTGTCTTCAAGGACCTGGCGGTTCACGTTGCGGTGTCGACGTTGTCGGATGTGCTGGGGCGGAAGGGCAACATCACGGACGTATATGTTGCGCCTGGGCTACGGTTCAGCCTGGGCGAGAATCAGAACTGGTCGATTCTTGGATGCGTGCAGATTCCGGTTGCGGGGCCGCAGCCTTACGCGTGGCAACCCATGTTCTCGCTTGCGCGCGCCTACTGACTGTTTGCGTCAGGTCCGAGCCGGCATGCCGCGGCCTGCGTCCGGCTGCCCCTGCGTCACATTAGATATCAATATCTTTTGCTGTGTAGGCTTCTTCCATGATGAATTTGAAGCGGGCCTCGGGTTCCTTGCCCATGAGGTCGCTCATGGTGCGTTCGGTGTAGGGGCGGTCGTCCTGGGGGATGACGACGCGGAGGAGTCTTCTGCGTGCGGGGTCGAGGGTGGTTTCGTAGAGGAGTTTGGCGGGCATTTCGCCCAGGCCCTTGAAGCGGGTGATGGTGGGTTTGGCGTTTTTGGGGAGGCGGGCGAGGATGCGGTCGCGGGCGGCGTCGTCGGAGGCCCAGCTTGTTTCCTGGCCCCAGGTGACCTTGTAGAGGGGGGGGCAGGCGAGATAGACGCGGCCGTCGGCGAGGAGTCCTGGCACGTGTCGATAGAAGAAGGTGAGGAGCAGGGTTGCGATGTGGTGGCCGTCGGAGTCGGCGTCGGTGAGGAGGATGATTTTGCCGTAGCGGATGCGGGAGGCGTCGTACTGGTCGTCCATGCCGCAGCCGATGGCGCTTGTGATGTCGGTGAGCTCCTTGTTGTCGAGGACCTTGGCCTTGCCGGCCTGTTCGGCGTTCAAGACCTTGCCCTTGAGGGGGAGGATGGCCTGGAAGTCGCGGTCGCGTCCTTGCTTGGCGGAGCCGCCGGCGGAGTCCCCCTCGACGATGAAGAGCTCGGAATCCTCGGGGTTGCCTGAGTCGCAATCGGCGAGCTTGCCGGGGAGGTTCAGGCGCCCGCTGATGGGGGTTTTGCGCCGCACCTGGGTGGCGGCCGCGCGGCTGGCCTCGCGCGCCTTGGCGGACTGGATCACGCGGGCGGCGATCGCGTCTCCCACGCTCTTGTTCTTGAGCAGGAAGTTCTCAAGCGCGGGGCGGACCATGGACTCGACCTGGGCCTTGACCTCGGGGTTATTGAGCCGGCCCTTGGTCTGGCCCTGGAACTGGGGCTCGTGGACGCAGACGGCGATCACGCCTGTGAGCCCTTCGCGGATATCCTCGCGCTTGATTTCCACGCCTTTTTTGAGCAGGTCGTGGGTTTCCATGAAGCGGGAGACGGCGGTGCTGACGGCGGAATAGAGTCCGAGCTCGTGGGTGCCGCCGTCGCGGGTGGGGATGGTGTTGACGAACGAGCGGACGTCCTCGTCGGTGGCCTCGGTCCACGCGAGTGCGACATGGCAGCGCACGCTGCCTTCCTCGTCTTCGCGTTCGAGCACAAAGGGCATCTGCGCTACGCGCTGATCGGAGCGGGAGGCGTTGACGGCGTCGAGGAAGTCGGCCACGCCGCCGTCGTGGCGGAATTCAACGGAGGTCTTGTTTTTCTGGTCGACGAAGGCGATCACGAGGCCCTTGTTGAGGTACGTTTTGACCTCGAGGCGTTCGGCGATGAGCGCGGGGTCGTAGCTAAGGTCCTGGAAGATCTCGGGATCGGCGGTGAAGGTGACGATGGTGCCTGATCCGCGGACGGGCTCGCCGCGTTCGACGGGTCCTTGCGGCTTGCCGCGGCGGTAGCGCTGGGTGTGCGTGTAGCCGTCGCGTTTGACCTCGACCGTGAGGGCTTTCGAGAGCGCGTTGACCACGCTTGCGCCCACGCCGTGGAGGCCGCCGGCGACCTTGTAGGCGTCGTTATCGAACTTGCCGCCGGCGTGGAGCGTGGTGAAGATCACCTCGAGCGCGCTTGTGCCGGTTTTGGGGTGGGCGTCGACGGGGATGCCGCGGCCGTTGTCGGCCACGGAGATCGTCTTGCCGTCGGCGTGCAGGGTGACTACGATCCGGCTGGCGTGGCCGTTCATCACCTCGTCGACGGAGTTATCGACGATTTCCCAGAGCAGGTGATGCAGTCCCGTCTTGTCGACGCCGCCGATGTACATGCCTGGTCGGCGGCGGACGGCCTCGAGCCCCTCGAGCACAGTGATCGATTTTGCATTATATGTGGCTTGAGACATGGACCGATTCCTTGTGGACGAGGCGGATCCTTCGGACTGGGTGCATTGCTTACGAGTCGGCGGCATCACCCTTGCCTGAGCCGTCGGCGAATTCGGCGAGCGCGGGGACGGGCTCGGCCTCGCTGGGTATGACGGCATCGAGCGACCCGCGCTGGAGGATGGTGTATCCCTTGCCGCCGCGGGAGGCGACGGGATACTTGGTGGCTCTGACGATCTGGACCGCGCCGCGGCTGGTGCGGACCGACAGACCCTCGCGTTTCTTGCCGGCGAGCACGAATCCGAGCACGCGGTCCCTGGGATCGAGCTTGATCGCGCTGACGCCGCGGGCGGCGGCGGCGACGATGTTGACCTCGAGCACGGGGAAGATCAGGACGCGAGCCAGGTGGGTGGCGAGGCAGACGTTTTCAGCGCCGTCGCTGGCCTCGACGCCGACGACCATGTCGGCCTGGAAGCCGGGATCGAGGCGGACGGCGAGCCTGCCCTTGCGTGTCGAGGGGGCGGCGTGGGCAGAGATGGGGAAGCGAAGCGTCTTGCCGCCGGCGGTGAGCGCGACGGCATACGGGGGCGCGGGGCCGGCCTCGCCATTTTCCGCATGGCCGTTGCGGTGTGCGGCGTCGTCATCGTCGTCGTCGACCAGCATGCGCTGAACGAGCCGGGCGGCGGAGTGGGGCGTCTTGCCGAGCTCGGGCAAGCAGCGCGGGTCGTGGCAAATGACGCCGACGATGTGTTCTTGATCCTCGAGGGCGAAGTGCTTCTGGATCGGCTCGCCGTGGCCGGTGGTCAAGGGGATGTCATTGACGCGGAGGGTGTAGGCGATGCCGCGGTCGGTGTAGAAGGTGACGGTCTGCCGCGCCCGGGCGCGATAGATCCAGCCGACGCGGTCGTCGTCGCGGACGCGGATGCTGGCGACGTCGGTGAACGAGCGCTGGCGCTTGGCCCAGCCGTCCCGGCTGACGATCACCCAGGCGTCCTCGTCGACGATGTAGTCTTCCTCGCGATATTCGACCGGCTCGCCGGGGGCTTCGATTTGCGACCGCCGGGGTTCGCCGAAGGTGCGGGCGACTTCCTTGAGCTCGGCGCGGACGAGCTCCCACCGCGCGGGCTCGTCGCCAAGCAGGTCCTCGATCTCCTTCTTGCGGGCGCGCTTTTCCTTGAGCTCGGCCAGGATGTCCTTGATCTCGAGCTTGCCCAGGCGATAGAGCTTGAGCTCGAGCACGGCGTCGGCCTGGATCTCGGAAAGCTCGAAGCGGGCCATGAGCTTGGGTGCTGCGTCGGCCTTGCCGTTGCTGGCGCGGATGATCTCGATCGCCTCGTCGAGATTGCGAAAGACGATCGCGAAGCCCTCGAGCACGTGGATGCGCTCGAGCAGGTTCCTGAGCTCGAACCGCAGCCTGCGCTCGACGATCTCCATGCGGAAGTCGAGAAAGTGCTGGAGAATGGCCTTGAGGTCGAGGCGGTTGGGAACGGCGACCTCGGCCTGCTCGGCGGGCAGGAGGCAGGTGAGATTGACGTTGAAGTTGATCTGGAGCGGGGAGTTCTTGTAGAGATACGCGAGCGCGGCGGGTGCGCTTGCGCCTGGCTTGAGCTCGAGCAGGATGCGCACGTCGTCGGTGCTCAGGTCCTTGACATTGGTGAGCTGGGGGACGAGCCCCCTGGCGATGAGCTCGCCGATGCGGCCGACGAGTGCGTCCTTCTGGACGCCGAAGGGGATCGAGGTGATGAGCACGGAATTCGCGCGTTCGGGGTGGGGTTCGTAGGTGCCGCGGAGCTTGATGGACCCCTGCCCCGTGGCGTAGATCTGGCGGATTTCGTCGGGGCTGTTCAGGATCACGCCGCCGGTGGGGAAGTCTGGGCCGTGGACGTACTTGACGAGCCGTTCGAGCGGCAGCTCGCGGTTGTCCACGAGCGCGACCAGGGCGCTGCAGACCTCTTTGAGGTTATGCGGCGGGATATTGGTGGCCATGCCGACGGCGATACCGGCCACGCCGTTGACGAGCAGGTTTGGGAACTGGGCGGGGAGGACGATGGGCTCGTCGGCGGTGACGGAGTAGTTGGGGCGGAAGTCGACGGTCTGGTCGCGGAGCTCGGCGAGGAGGAGCTCGGCGAGCGGGGTGAGGCGGCATTCGGTATAGCGCATGGCGGCGGGTGGGTCGCCGTCAACGGAGCCGAAGTTGCCGTAGCCCTCGACGAGGGTTTGCCGCAGTGAGAACGGCTGGGCCATGCGAACGAGCGCGTCGTAGATCGACTGGTCGCCGTGGGGGTGATAGGTCTTCATGACCTCGCCGACGACGGCGGCGGACTTGATGAAGCGGCTGGAGGAGGTGGCGCGGAGATCCTGCCACATGGCGTAGAGGATGCGTCTTTGCACGGGCTTGAGGCCGTCGCGCACGTCGGGCAAGGCGCGGGCGGTGATCACCGAGAGCGCGTAATTCAGGTAGCGTGCGCGGGCGGCTTCCGCGAGCGCGACGTCTTCGACCGAGGCGGCCAGGCGGCGGGCGTCGTCGTCCCGGCCGCGGCCCTTCGTCCCCTTACGCTTGGCCATCGTCCATCCTGCTCACACTGCGCCCGGGCGCTTCGAATCGAGCGCAGGGACGCCGCGTACGTGCGCATTCCTCATCGCCGGCCGACGAGCCCGCCGGAAGCGGAAAAACCCCTCGCTCGACCCACGGTCGTCCAAAAAACCTATCAAAATACGCGGAACCAAGGCAATGGGCGTTACACCTTCGTATACTGCCAGGCGGGTGCCGCCGGGCTCTCAAAGCGCTTAGCCTGGCCTGTTTGACTGGCACGAGCGCACCTGGAAATGCGACACAAAGACGGGCGTGTTCGCCGCGGGATTGCTACCGATGTTGGGATGGTGGAAAGCTGCCGAGGAGCCTGGCGATCGCCGGATTGACGCAGCCGCGATTGTGCGCAGAGCCCGCAAGCTGCGTTATCGCGTGCGCCCGGGCGCTGTGTCGCAGCTTGCCGGCCTTTACAGCGGATCACGACCTGGCGTGGGCTTGACGTTCGCGGAGCTACGGGCGTACGAGCCTGGGGACGACGTGCGGCACCTCGACTGGAACGTCACGGCGAGGCTGGGCCGGCCGTTTGTGCGCAGGTTTGTCGAGGAGCGATCGTTGATTCTGTGGCTGGTGGTCGACGTGTCGGCGAGCATGCATTTTGCTTCGGATCAGGCGTCGAAGGCGGACCGGGCGGCCCAGGCGGCTGCGCTGCTGGCAACGGCGGCGGTGCAGAGCGGCGACCAGGTGGGTCTGTTACTGGTGAGCGATCGGATTGAGCTGGAGCTTGCGCCCGGCACGGGTCCGCGGCGGTTGGCGAAGATTGTGCGGGCGCTTGTGGCTGCGCCCGCGGCGTCGTCAAGCACGCGGCTCAGGGTTGGTCTTGAGCGTTTGAGCCGCGTCAGCCGCCGCGCGCTTGTGGTGGTGCTGAGCGATTTTCTGGGGGACGAGACAGCGGGCTGGGTGGGGGTGGCGCGGCGGCATGACGCGATCCTGATCCGAGTGGTCGACCCGCGTGAGATCGCGTTGCCGAGTGCGGGTCTGCTCGCGCTCAAGGACGCCGAGACGAGGGGCAAGATCCTGGTGGATTCGAGCTCGCGGCGGCTGCGTGCGCGGTATGCCCAGGCGGCGGCGGAGCGTGCGCGGGCGTTCGCGCGTTCGAGCGCGCGGCTGGGCGCGCAGGGCTTTACGCTCAGCACCGACATGGACCCGCTCCGCGGCCTGATGGAGCTGTTCCGCGCCCGCGGCGTGTTGCGGAGCCGGAAATGAGCCAGCCGAGCCCCGCCGCGCTCGTGCCGCCGCGGCCGAATCTGGGTCCGGAGCCCTGGCCCGAAGTGGGCGGGTCCGCGACCGCATGGATCGCCCTGGGGATGATCACTGCGCTTGCCGTCTGGTATCTCGCCTGGCGCGCGCTGCGCGGGCGTCGACCGGGATCGGCCGTTGCCGCGGACTCGGCCGCCGAGGAGCCAGCCGCCGCCGATCCCTTCGTAGCGCTGGCGCGGTCCGCGCGTGAAGCGCTCGCGCTGCAACTGGGACCCGCCTGGCAAGCGCGCACCACCGAGGAGATCGCGCTCGACTCCGGCTTGATTGGGCTGCTGGGCAAGGACGATCACGGGCGTTTGCTCCAGTTACTCCAGCGCGCG
>DAIDHX010000118.1 GCA_027451885.1 Planctomycetales bacterium | reverse complement strand
CCACATCCCAGCCCGGCTTGATCTTGAGCTTCACCCGGCGATACCCCCGCGCCACGTGCCGCTCAACCTGATCCAGGAGCGCCTCGACGCTCGGCTCCACGCCCAGGCTCACCCCCGACTCGATCTCCGCCCGCGTCGCGCCCAGAAGCTCATGCACCGGCCGCGCAACCGACTTGCCCAGCAAATCCCAGCACGCCATCTCCAGCCCCGCCTTCGCGAAGCCGTTCCCCTTCACCAGCCGGTAAAACCCAACCAGCTCCTCGATCGTCTCCCAGTCCTTCCCCAGCACCAGAGGCGCCAGGAAGTCGTGCAGGATGTGCCAGCACGTCTCTGTGGTCTCCGGGCAGTAGTACGGGTCCGACGGACTGGCCGACTCACCCCAGCCCACAATCCCTCCAGCCTCCACGCGCACCAGGATATGGTCCAGATGATCCTTCCAGCTCGAGCTGGTCTGAAACGGGCGGATCAGCGGCAGGCGGACGATCCGCAGCTCGATTCGATCGATGCGCATCACAAGATCTCGATCCTGGAGAAAACCGCGGCGTAAACGAACGGCGCAGGCGAACGGCGCAAGCGAACGGCGCAGGCGAACGGCGCAAGCGGAAGCGCGCACCTCACCGCGCAAGGCGATCATGGCCTCTGCACAGCCCCGCTGCAAGCAACACCACCGCCCAACGCGCGCAGCCCCGGCGCTCGCTGCGTTCACCACGTCTCACCACCACGCTAGACGCAAGAGCTCACCGTGAAGGACAGCTCACCGTGAAGGACAGTCGTTGTGATGCTCATGATATCGTCCGGAATGACTTCAGGCACCCGAAGGCCGCTTACGCCCCAATGTAAGGGTGTTCGATGTTTGACGGGCCGATTCCCAGAACATTCGAGGCGGCCTGGGGGAGAGTAAACAAGATGCGCGACTCGAATGTGAAAAACGGCGACCGCAAAGAATGTTACTAACCAGAGCACTCAATATCGGACATATTGGCTTGCTGGAACGTATTCTGTCCATGAGCACCACTGATGCCCGAAAGTTGTCGCCCGCCGCACTCGAGGATCTTCGCCATCGCGTTGTGCGGGCTGTTGTCGAACAGGGGCTTAAGGTCGCGGAGGCGACCAGAACCTTCGGCGTCGGCCGCACGGCGCTGCACAGTTGGCTGAAGGCGCACCGCCTGGGTGGCGAGGCGGCGCTGAGGCTCAAAAAACGGGGCCGCAAGCCCGAGCCGCGGCTGAAGGGGCACCAGGCCGCCACGATCGTGCGTCTGATTACCGATCGCTGTCCCGACCAGTTGAAGCTTCCATTCGCGCTCTGGACTCGTGAGGCGGTGGGGGAGTTGATCGAGCAGCGGTGTGGACGGCTGGCCGGCTGCTCAAGCGATGGGGTTTCACGCCGCAAAAGCCTGTGCGGCGGGCCTACGAACGCGACCCTGTCGCCGTGAAGCGGTGGCTCGACCAGACGTATCCCGCGATCAGGCGCGAGGCCAGGCTCGAGAAGGCCGAGCTCCACTGGGGAGACGAGATGGGCCTGCGATCGGACCATCAAACCGGCACGAGCGACGGCCGTCGCGGGCAGACTCCGGTGGTGCCCGGAACCGGCCAGCGGTTCGGCTGCAACATGATCTCGACGGTCACGGGACGAGGCC
>DAIDHX010000117.1 GCA_027451885.1 Planctomycetales bacterium | reverse complement strand
GGCTGCACACCGACTCGTCAGCGGACAGGTCTGAGATGGGCCAGATCGACCGAAGCCGACGGCGAAGGGGATGTGCGGGAAGTCCGTGACACAGAATCTGTGCCGCCTCGCTTGACAGCCGCTCTCCCATAGATGGGTTCGTTTCGCAGTCGACTGTTCTCGTTTTCTGGACACATGTTACGGAGAGCCTTGGCTCATTTTTGCGCAGCGGTTGCGGCGTCATTTTCTGACACGCTTTGGCTTCACTTTCTGGCGCGACTGGGCTCGGTTTCTGGCGCGCTTGGGTTCGCTTCCCGGGCTGCGGAAACGACACCTTGGCCCGGCCGGTCACAGAACGAACACGAAGCGCAGGCCAGGCGCTCAGACCCGCCCCGCATCGGCCTTTTCGGGTTCATCGACTCGGGAATCGCCGAGGTGCTTTGCGTGAGTCGTGGAAGGTGGAAGACGGAAGGTGCAGACGCCGTTCCAGGTTCTCCTCACCCTGAATCTAACGCACGTTGGCGTCACCCGAATCAAGAACCTCCCGATTTCTGCCTGGCCCGGTCGGCCTGCGCGAGGACTGCGGGTTCTCGCGAACATCCCAATCGTGACGTCCCGTGACGCCTGGGCCTTCCGATCGCGGTCCGCGGCGTCTGTTTCCAGCATCGCGGCGCAAGCGTGTATGTCGTTCTTACGCGGGGGCGGTCGTGATCGCGGTGGACAGGCTCGAAACCGCGACGATGGTTTTGTCGCGGATGCTCCCGAGCAGGCTGGGTAAGCCGCCTTCAGGAGCTTACGTTACGACGTGGCCAAAAAGCGAGATACTTACCACCGCGGTGTGTGCGCGAAGTGGTCGTTTGGCGCGTTCCGGGTAAATCCCTAAACTGGTTCGTGCCGCGGGAGTGATCGTTGAACCGCTGCCTCTGGACGACTCGGTCGTGATCAGGAGCACGGTTCATCCGGGCCTCTGGGTCGAACCGGCCGCGCTTCTGGCCGGCGGCCTGGGGGAGGCGCTCGAGACTCTGTATCGGGGCATGGTCTCCGCCGAGCATTGTGACTTTGCGAGCAAGAATGGGCACGCACGCCGAGCACGCGCAGAGAGCGCAGGGCTGAGCCAGGGCCGGGAGCGACCTCAATGCCGTCGGCGCGCACACTTGCAATCGTGATCCGTTCGGTCGAGGTGTTCGAGTCGTCCTCGATTGTGACGGTGTTTACCCGGGAGCTGGGAAAAGCGGCGGCCCTGGCAAAAGGGGCGAGACGGTTGAAGTCGCCGTTTGAGGGTGGGCTTGACCTGCTTTCGGTTTCCGATATCGTGCTCTTGCCCAGGGCGTCTGAGGCACTCGATCTGTTGACCGAGTCAGCGCCCGTCGAACGGTTTGACACGTTGCGCCGCGATCTTGCGGCACTGTACGCTGGTTTTCACATCGCCCAGCTTTTGTCCGATCTGACGGACGTCCACGATCCGCATCCCAGGCTGTTCGATGCCGCGCGGGTGACCCTGCGGCGTCTTGGCGAGGGGGACTTGCGGATCCGGCGTGTGGCACGGTTCGAGCTCTTTTGCCTGCGCGAGCTAGGGCTGATGCCCAGCCTGGACACGTGCTCGCACTGCGGGCGGGCAGTTGTAAACGAGGGGGATCGCGTGGGATTCGCAGTCGCTCTTGGGGGAATCGTGTGCCACGAATGCCGGCCTGGCCTCGCGCAGGTGAGTTTGCTTCCGCGCGAGTCGGTCGCGGCCATGCGTGCGCTTGCGAGCCCTGGCAACGACTGGCGGAATCTCGAGGAGCAAGGTCGTGCGCTTGGCTGGGCCCGCGAGACGATCGGGCATGTGCTGAGCCATATCCTGGGCCGGCGGCCGCGGTTCCGCCCCCTGGCCGGAGTCTAGGCGTGATCGAACGGAGCACGCAAAACGTCGTTGCCCAGCCGGATGCGCCCTGGTTGCGCGCAGCCGGCAAGCCGTGCCGAGCGTGGTGGGTCATGGCCCTGCTGCTGCTCGCCGCGCCGGGGTGCCAGAACTTTGTGAACCCCATCTCACGCTGGCGCGCGGCGTATGACGACAAGCTCTTCCGCCATCTCTCGCCCGAGGAAACCGCCGATGTGAGCGGCGATCCCAACTCCACCAATCTGATGCAGCGCTGGCTTTCACCCAGGCCGAACATGACCGTGCCGGGGCGGAACAATCCCTCGACCTTGATCATGGGCTCGAACGGCTGGCGGCCGATCACCAAGCCCCCCGCCAATCCCAAGGCGGATGCCGAGCTCAAGGCAGCGCGGGCGCTGTTCAACGCGGGCAAATACCCCGAGGCCGAAAAGGCGTTCGCCCAGATCGTCAAGGATCGCAAGGGAACTCCCTGGGGCTTCGAGGCCCGTTTCGGCCTGGCTGAGACGCAATTTCAGCGCAAGAACTATGTCGCCGCGCATGATTCTTACGAGACGCTCCACGCCGAGGATCCGGCGACCGACCATCTCGACAAGATTGTGAGCCGCGAATACGCGATCGCCCGGATCTGGTTCGCGCAGGGCGATCCCAAGACGCCCAGCTCGGAGCGGATTCCGTGGACGGGTCGATTCGACGGCCGGCTGCCGTTCTTCGACACCCAGGGCTCCGCGCTCAAGGCGCTTGAGCACGTGCGGCACAACGATCCAACGGGCGAGCTTGCGGACGACGCCGCGCTCGAGATCGCGACCTTCCACCTCAAGCACCGTGATTTCGAATCGGCGTCGATCTATTTTGATCAGTTCATGAAAGATCACGCCAAGAGCCCGTATTTGCTCCAGGCGGAGCAGCTTGCGATCGAGTCCCGGATGAAGTCCTACCAGGGGCCGGAATACGACGCGTCGGTTCTTGAAGAAGCGCGCAAGCTGGTGCGCAAGTCGCTCACGGAATTCCCCGAGCAGGACACGCGGGAGAAGCTGTTCCACACGCTGGACGTGATCAACGAGGAAGAAGCCAAGAAGACGTATCAGGACGGCATTTATTACAAGCAGATCGGCAAGCCGGCGTCGGCGGAATTCTATCTGAGCAAGATCCCTTTGCGATGGCCGAACAGCCCCTGGGCGGTGAAGGCGAAGACGGAGCTGATCGCGCTTGCCAAGATGCCGCGTAAGCCGTCGAAGCCGAGCCGAATCATGATTTCGCCGGGCGCCAACGATCCGTACTTCAGCAATGGCGGGATGGGCGGCATGGGGGGCATGATGGGCGGCATGCCGATGATGGGCATGGGCGGTCCGGGGATGATGTAATCGGCCTGTCCACTTCGGGAGGTAAGGAATGCCTCGAACAGACGCGCGAAGGGAGTGGGCCAGGGGCACGGCGATCGGCCTTGCGTTCGTGCTGGCGCCGATGCTGGCTCTGTGCGGCTGCAACAGCACCGGCTCGCGCCCGTCCGCCTCACCCAGAGAGGACCGCGGCTTCTTCGGCTGGCATTTCCACGCGCCTTTTGACACGAGCGAGGTCAAGACGGTGTTCGTCTATTTCAAATCCCAGGCGATCCGCCGCGACCTCCAGCTCCAGCTTACGCAGGCGGTGCAGCAAGAGATCCTGATGCGAACCCCGTACCGGCTTGCCAACTCGCCCGAGGAAGCCGACTCGTTGCTGTCCGGCACGATCACCTTCGCCAACAAGAATCTGGTTGTGGAAGCTCCCACGAACTTCCCGCGGCAGTTGAGCACATCGATCACGGTCATGGTGGACTGGACACACAATCCGGCGACCGATGCCGAGAAGAAGCGTGGTCCGACGCTGGTGGCCGAGACGGTGAACTTCGTGCCGGAAGTTGGCGAGACCACGCTGTCGGCGAACATCCACGTGATCCAGAGCCTCGCCAAGCAGGTGGTCGATATGATGGAGCAGCCGTGGTTCAATGACGACGACCTTGAGTAAGCGAGACGCAAGATGAGCTGGGAAGCGAGGCGTGTGTGAGAATCCCTCGCCTGCGCTGGGTTGCCCGAGGGCGCGTGATTGTGAGCGAGTCGGACCTTGCGCCTCGCATCATGGGGATCGTGAATCTCGACCCTGGCAGCTTTTCGGATGGCGGCCGGGTGGTCACGCCCGATCAGGCCGCTGCGCGGGCGCGGCAGCTTGAGGCGGAGGGAGCGGATCTGATCGACGTGGGGGGCGAATCGACGCGCCCCGGGTCGAGCGGCATCACGCTTGAGGAGGAGCTCAGGCGTGTGGAGCCGGCGATTGCGGCGATCGCGGCGGCGATTCGGGCGCCGATTTCCGTGGATACCTCGAAGGCGGAAGTCGCTGCGCGGGCGCTCGCGGCGGGTGCGTGCGTGATCAACGACGTCACTGCGCTCGGCGATCCCCGCATGGCCGAGGTCGCGGCCGAATACCAGGCTGGGGTTGTGCTGATGCACATGCAGGGCTCGCCCCGGGACATGCAGACCAATCCCCACTACGGCGACGTCACGGCCGAGGTCGCGGCCATGCTGGCGGAGCGAATCGACCGCGCAGCGGCCGCTGGAGTTCCCCGCGAGAATCTGGCCATCGACCCTGGCTTTGGGTTCGGCAAGACGCTGGAGCACAACCTGATGCTCTTGCGGAATCTGGAACGTTTGGCGACTCTGGGTGCGGTTTTACTGGTGGGTCTCTCGCGCAAGTCGATGATTGGCACGATCACGGGGCGAGAGCCAGGGGAGCGAACGGCGGGTTCGGTCGCCGCGGCTCTCGTTGCCGCGGAACGAGGCGCGCGGGTTGTGCGCGTGCACGATGTGGCCCCCACGCGGCACGCGATTCGCGTCTATTCGGCCCTGGGGTGCTGGGAGAATGAATCATGAGCACGGCAGCCGGCATCGGCCAGGCGAATGAGCTCAAGGACCTCTGCTTGAACCTGGCGCTGAAGGCGCGTGAGGCTTCGCGCAAGCTGGCGCTGGTGCGGGGCGAGCTCAAGAACGCGTGGCTTCTGGGCTCGGCCCATGCGCTTGTGGAGCGGTCGAGCGAGATCCTGGCCGCGAACGCCCGTGACATTGCCGACGCGCCGACGCACGGGCTGGGCGCCGCCGCGATCGATCGGCTCAGGCTCACCCCGGATCGCATCGCGTCCATGGCCAGGGCGCTTGGGGAAGTCGCGGCCCTGCCCGACCCGGTTGGCGAGATTCTCGAGGCCAGCCGGCGCCCGAACGGGCTCGAGGTTCGCAAGGAACGCGTGCCGCTGGGCGTGATCTTCATGATCTACGAGAGCCGGCCGAACGTGACGGTAGACGCCGCGGCACTTGCGCTCAAGAGCGGCAACGCGGCGATTCTGCGCGGGGGCAAGGAATCGCTCGCGACGAACCTGGCACTCATGGGGATACTCGAGGCCGAGCTCACCCGCGCGGGGCTGCCGCGGCACGCTGTGCAGCTTGTGCCGACGACCGAGCGTGAGGCGGTGGGCTGCTTGCTGGGCCTGGCCGATCTCATCGACCTGGCGATTCCCCGCGGCGGCGAAAGCCTGATCAGGCGTGTGGCGGCCGAGGCCAGGATGCCGGTGCTCAAGCATTACCAGGGCAATTGCCACGTCTACATTCACGATCCGTGCGACATCGCGATGGGGGTGAAGATCATCGTGAACGCGAAGACACAGCGCCCGGGGGTGTGCAACGCGGCGGAGACGCTGCTTGTGCACCGCGAGGTGGCGAGCGCGTTTTTGCCGCGGGCCGCGCGTGAGCTCCGGGCGGCGGGAGTGGAGCTGCGCGGCGATGCCGAGGCCCGGGCGATCGTGCCGGAGATGGTCCCCGCCGTTCCCTCGGACTGGGACGAGGAATTCCTGGATCTCATCCTTGCCGTCGGCGTGGTCGATTCGCTCGACGAGGCGATCGAACATATCAACCGCCATGGCTCGCATCACACCGATGCGATCGTGACGACCGACCTCGAATCCGCCCGGAGATTCGTGGCCGAGGTGGACAGCTCGGCGGTGATGGTGAACGCGTCGACGCGATTCAACGACGGCGGCGAGCTTGGCCTGGGGGCGGAGATCGGCATCAGCACCGATAAATACCACGCCCGCGGTCCGTGCGGCCTGCGCGAGTTGACGAGCACCAGGTGGGTCGTCATCGGCTCAGGGCACGTCCGCGGGGCGTGAGGGGGGAAATCGCGGTGATTTCAGCTAGGGCTGCTGCCCGGGCGCCTGAGGGCGCGGCCAGAGCGAGCGGGCCTTGAGCACGAGGTCGACGAATTCACGGCGGTACCCGCCCGGGTCGTGCCCGAGCGTGGGCTGGGCGAGCTCGATCACGCTGTCGAGCGTGAGATTGCCGCGATAGGGCGACTGCCTGAGCAGCGTGCCGAAGCCCGCAACCGCGGCAGCCAGCCGGAGGTCGTCCGACGCCTGGCTGAAGCCCTGACGCGAATCGACCACCGGGCGCTCGATCAGCTTGCTGCGGTCTTCCTGCGGGGGCTTGTAGCGCACGCGGACGGTGAACGAGGGTCTGGCGTCGGACTTGCTCGCCGCGTGGTCGGAAGGACCATCGGCCCGCTCGGCCGCCGTGGCCCGGACCGCGGCGTTACGCGGGACGATCTCGTAAAGCGCTGTCACGTGCGCTCCCGCGCCGATCTCGCCGGCGTCCTTCTGGTCGTTGGCGAAATCCTCGTTCGCCATCCGCCGGTTCTCATAACCGATCAGCCGATACGCCGACACCGCGGCGGGATCGAACTCAACCTGGATCTTCACATCCTTGGCCACGGTGACGAGCGTCGCGCCCATTTCCTCAACGAAGACCTTGTAAGCCTCCCGCGGGGTGTCGATGTAGGCGTAGTGGCCGTTCCCCTTGTCGGCGAGCTTCTCGAGCGTGGCGTCCTTGAGATCGCCCATGCCGAAGCCGAGCACGCTCAGAAAGACCTTGCTCCTGGCCTTGGCCTCGATCAGCCGGACCAGGTCATCCTGGTTGGTGACGCCGACATTGAAATCGCCGTCGGTGGCCAGAATGACGCGGTTCGTGCCGTTCTTGATGAAGTTGGCGACCGCGGTTTGATAGGCCAGCTCGATCCCCGCGCCGCCGTTGGTGGAGCCGCCAGCGCGGAGCTCCTCAATGGCCGAAAGGATCCGCGCCTTGTGCATGCACGAGGTCGAAGGAAGCACAAGACCGGAGGCGCCAGCGTAGACCGCGATGGCCACCCGGTCGTTCTCGCCAAGCTGCTCGACCAGGCGCCCAAGCGCCCATTGCACGAGCGGCAGCTTGTTTGGCGCCTGCATCGAGCCCGAGACGTCGACCAGGAAAACCAGGTTCGACGGCGGCCGGGCCGCCTGATCGATCGACTTCGCCGCGATGCCGATCCGGGCCAGCCGATGCCGGGGATTCCAGGGGCACGCGGCCGTCTCCACGTGGATCGCGAAGGGGTGCTCGCCGCCCGTGGGCGCGGGATCGGCATAAGGGAAATAATTGATCATTTCTTCAATTCGAACCGCGTCTGGCGGAGGCAGCGTGTTCTGATTGAGGAAGCGGCGGATGTTGGCGTAGCTCGCGGTATCGACATCGATCGAGAAGGTCGATTGCGGTTCCTTTTCAACCTTCTGGAACAGGTTTTCGATGATGCGTTCGTAGCGTTCGCCGGTGGGCGGTTCCTCCTGCTTCAGGGCATTGGGGGCGGCCAGGCCGGGTTTGTCCGCAAGCGTGGCGAGGTCGCGCTTGGCCTCCCGTTCCTTGAGTTCGAGCTGCCCCTCGACGCGAGCGAGTTGTTCTGCCTTTGCGAGACTCCGGGAACTGTCCTCGGACGGCTCGGCCGCGACCTGGGCCGGTGCGTTATCCGCGGGGCGTGCGGGGCTGTTCGTGCTCCCCGCCGCCATGCGGCTCGACATCGCGGCCATGCCGGGCATGACTTTTGATTTTCGAGACAGTGCGGGCATTCCACCCATCGTCTGGCCGAGCGTGGCGGGTGCTGGAGCCACCGCGGGAGCCGTGGCAGGCCCTGCGCCGCCCATCATCGATCCGGAGCGGCCAAGGGCGCTCGGGGCTTGCTGGGCGTAATTCCTGGGCGCTGCGTACTTCTTCGCGGCGGCGAGGCCAATCGGGGGGGCCTGCTTGGGGGTGGCAGCAAATGGCTCAGAGCTCACGGTGGCCGACTTGTCCGCGAGGGCAAGCCCAAATCGCGGCGGGCCGGACTGGGTCTTGACCTTCAGGACCATGGTCGAGAGCAGGGCCGCCGCCGCGATCGAGCCGCCAAGGTAGAGCAGCCAGGGCGAGACCAGCCGGTTCTTCTTGATGGGTGCGATTGGGGTGCCGGCGGGGAGAGCCTGAAGGGGCGCGGCGGCGATCTCACGCGCCAGCTCGTGCTTGAGCAGCGCGGCAGTGGCCTCGATCTCGTCAACGATCTGCCGGCACTCGGGTGAAACCTCAAGCGCGGCGCCCACGGCTGCGCGCTCGGCGGGGTCGAGCTCGCCCAGGGCATAGGCCGTCAAACGAGGGTCGGATGGGTCAAGTGATAAGCGAGTGGTATCGTTCATGGCGGGGTCTCCCTGGGGTTTCACGCCTCGGCCGCCTGGCCATGAAAGAGCTGGGTCCTGAGCGACTTGATCCCGGCGTGGATCAGGTAGCCCACGTTGGAGACACTGTGCCCGCTGATGCGGCTGATCTCCTGGTAGGAAAATCCGTTCTGGAACTTGAGGCGGATCACCTCGCGCTGATTGGGCGGCAGGGCTTCGATCAGGCGCAGGATTTGGTTGGCTTGTTCGTCCTGTTCGGCGGACTCAGGCGGGGTGAGCTGCGGGCTCTGCCGCATGGTTGCCTGTTCATCACGAAGCTGGGTCATGCGATTGTCCTTCCGCAGGATGTCGAGCGCGCGATTGCGGCAGACCGTGAACAGCCATTCCGCCACGTGATCAGCAACTTTCTCCCGATCCGCCGCGCAGAGCTTGAGAAACGTCTCCTGGACGACGTCGCGGGCGCGGTCGTGGGAGCGCAAAAGCCTGGCGGCGTAGAGATAAAGTCCCCGTTCGTAGCGTGCCACGACGTCGCTAACCCAGGCGTCGTGGGCGGTTTTGCCGACGTCTGACATCATCCCGCTCGAGACTGAGGGAAGATCTGGACCGTCTTACTGTAGTGATGACGGGGCGACGCGGTTTTTCTTAGAACCGCGGCGTGAAATCCTGGAAGACGGGAGCCAGGGGAGCGTTTAGTCGCGTGCGATGAGCCAGAGTGGGCAATCGCGGCGGGCGGCCTCGTTGGCGGCCAGGGCGAGCCTGGCGAAGCTGGGCGCGACCTCGGGCACATCGTCAGCGGCGGGTTCAAGCAGTTCGCGGAGGTCGATCTCATCAAGCGAGATGCCCCAGCGCGCGGCAAGGTCGGCGAGCTCGTTGCGCAAACCGGGCAAGCTGGCGCAGCGGAGGTCGGGACCGGCGGTGAGGCGGAAGGCCGTGGCCTGCACGTTGGCCGGCAGGAACACACCACTCGCAATCGAGTGCATGGCCGCGAGATTGGGTGCGAGATCCTCGCCCAGTTCCTCGACAGCGCGTTCGACGAGCCGGGACCAGCCGGCGATGGCGAGCTCACCCGGCTCGGTCAGGGGCGCGAGTTCCCAGTCCCCCTCCGCGCCGAAGGCGTGATCAAGCACCAGGGCGACCTCGTCCGCGTACGCTGCCTCAAAGGCCCGCCGCGCGCCACCGACCGCGAATGCCAACGCCATGGAAGGAGAGCCTCCCTGTTCGAGCCAGTTACCCAGTCTGGAATTCGCACGAGGCCGGTTCGGCCAGGGACCGCGAGGGGCTTGGCGTTCGCACAGTTTCGGAAGCAATAGAAACCGACCCACGCCAGAACTGAATCGTATCGAGCAGACGCGGGCGCACGCAACAAGAAACTTCTCCCGTTCTGAATTCGTCTCACGCTCGAGGAGGAAAGAAACAGAAGCAGCCGGTCGACTGGCGATTCCGCGCGGGTTATGCTCAGGAACTCTCCCTCATCGTCTCGCGTTTGCGACTTGCACCTGACCTCCTCGCGAATTGCATTTTGAGAGCGCCATCGATGCGAACGACCGGAATCCGTCGCGGTTCGACGACCATTCTACGTACCTTGATTCTCATTGCCGCGGGAACGATGCCGGTGGCGGCCGGCGACATCCCCCGTGCGACCGCAATGCTCGGGTTTTCGTCCACCGCCGCCGAGCGCGAGCGTAGCGCGGAAAACGACGCCCTCACCGTGCCTGCGCCCGAAAACGCGCGGCGATCGCTGCGGATCTTGACCGCCGAGCCGCACGTCGCCGGCTCACCCGCCGATCATGACACCGCGATCTTCGTGCGCGACAAGCTCGCCGAGTGGGGCTGGAAGGCCGAGATCGTCGAGTTCAAGGTGCTGCTCAATTATCCCAGAACGAACGGCGGTGAACCCCACCTGGTTCTTTTCGATAACGATCGCGCACCAGAGGCCGAAGGATTCTCGATGAAAGAACCGGTGCTCGCCGCGGACAACGATTCCGGCTCGGCCCAGGCCTTCCCAGGATTCCACGGCTATGGCGCATCCGGCAGCGCGCGGGGGCGGGTGGTCTACGCGAACTACGGCCGGCCCGAGGACTTCGCCGCGCTCGAGAAGCTGGGCGTGAGCCTGAAGGGAAAGATCGTGCTCGTGCGGTACGGGGCGATCTTTCGCGGGCTGAAGGTGCAATATGCGCAGAAGCGGGGCGCGGCGGGCGTTTTGATCTATTCCGACCCCGCGGACGACGGGTTCGCGAAGGGCGAGGTCTACCCGGCCGGGCCGTATCGACCGGGTGGTTCGCTCCAGCGTGGGAGCGTGCAGTTTCTTTCGATGGGTCCGGGCGATCCCTCGACGCCTCTGGGATCTTCGCTGGCCGGCGGCGAGCGGATTCCGTTCGATCGAGACAAGGGGCTGCTGTATGACGAGAAATGGGCCAGGCGCACCGGCATCGCCCGGGATGATTACGTTGCGCTCATTCCCTCGCTGCCGGTGGGATATGACACAGCGCAGAAGATCCTGGCGAAGCTCGCGGGCCCGGTCGTGCCGACCGGTTGGCAGGGGGGCTTGCCGCTGACCTATCACGTGGGCGCGGGCCCGGCCACGATCGACATGGGCGTCGCGATGGATTACGCCCTGCGCCCGATCTGGAATGTCATCGCCACGATTCCCGGGACGGTTGAACCCGAGCGCTGGGTGATGCTGGGCAACCACCGGGACGCCTGGGTCCACGGCGCGGTTGACCCGGGGAGCGGCACAGCAGCCACGCTCGAAGCCTGCCGGGCGATCGGCGAGGCCGCCAAGAAAGGCTGGAAGCCGCGGCGAACGCTGGTTTACGCAAGCTGGGACGCCGAGGAATACGGCCTCGTCGGCTCAACCGAATGGGCCGAGGCGCATGCGCACGAGCTCGACCAGAAGGCCACGCTCATGCTCAATGTCGACTCCGCCGTGAGTGGGCCGGAGTTCGACGCGTCCGGCGTCCCCTCGCTCCGCGACCTGATGCTCGACGCCGCGGGGGCGATCGTCGACCCCCGCACGGGCAAGACCCTCGCCGACGGTTGGATGAGCAAACGCAGAGAGCGCTTCGCGGCCGAAGCGCCCCTGGTACTGGCGGACACCTTCTGGAAAGAAGCGGGGCTCAAGCCGAGCTTCACGCCCCAGATGGGCTGGATGGGATCAGGATCTGACTACACGGTGTTTCTGGACCATCTGGGTGTGCCCTGCCTCCACATGGGCTTCCACGGAGCTTACGGCGTCTATCATTCGACGTACGACGATTTCCACTGGATGGAGCGGCACGGCGATCCCGGGTTCCACACGCACGCGCTCGCGGGGCGGCTCTATGCGGTCCTGATGATGCGCGCGGCGGCCGCGCCCGTGTTGCCGATGACGTTCACGCCGTATGCGCTCGCGCTCAAGCAGCACGTCGACGAACTTCGGATGCTCGAGGCGCGCAACCGCCGCAAGAAGGCCGATACCGCGGAACACGGCGGCGCGTTCGCGGGGCTCGACGATCTGGCGGGCGTGATCAGCGCCTTCAGCGTTCAGGCCAGGGCGCTCGATACCGCGCTCGCGGCCGCGGCAAGCCGCGACGATCACGCGCCCCAGACGCTGCTGGCGCTCAACGACGCTCTGTCGCGGGTCGAACGGGCGTTTTTGCTCGAGCCTGGTCTCGCCGGCCGGCCCTGGTTCAGGCACTCGATTTACGCCCCGGGTTTGACAACCGGATACGGAAGCTGGCCGCTGCCGGCGATCCGTCAGACGTTCGAGGATCACGCCGACGCCAGGGTCGCGGCCGAATCCGCCCGCACAGCCGATCGCATCAAGGCCGCGACCAGGGCCATGGGCCTTGCACTCGAACGCACCCGGGCGCTCGACGCACGCTAGGGCACTCCCGGTTTTTCCTTCCTCGATGGACCGACATCGCCCATGACCGACCACCCCTCCAACGTTCCCCGGACGGAGCTTCCGCGCGTGCTGGGGGCCACGCAGGCCCTGTGCGTGGTCGTGGGCTCGGTGATCGGCTCCGGCATCTTTCTCGTCCCCGCGCGGGTCGCACAGGAAATCCCCGACCTCTCAGGCGTGATCGCGATCTGGGTGATCGGCGGCATCATGAGCGCGGCAGGCGCGCTTACCCTCGCCGAGCTGGGCGCGATGCTGCCCCGCGCAGGGGGGCTTTATGTCTACCTGCGCGAGGCCTATGGACCGCTGCTCGCGTTTCTCTTCGGATGGGTTGAATTCCTGGTCGCGCGCACGGGCTCGATGGCCACGCTGGCTGCGGCGTTCGCCCGCTACTTCACACAGATTGTGCCCGCGCCTGAGCCAATCCCCAGCATCCTCTGGCAGGCCATCGCCGCCGTGACCGCGATCGCCGTCGTGATCGTGGTCAACGTCCTGGGCGCGCGCGGCGGCGGCGCACTCCAGGTGATCGGCACTGCGCTCAAGGTCGGCGGCATTCTGGGGCTGATCGCCCTGCCGTTCCTGGTGGGCGGCGGATCGACCGCGAACCTCACGCCGTTCTGGCCCAGGGCCGGCTCGGGAGCAAGCCTCGCCGGCATCATCGCCGCGATGGTCGGCGTGCTCTGGGCCTATGACGGCTGGACCAACGTCACGCCCCTGGCGGAGGAAATCAAGAATCCCGGCGTGAACATCCCGCGCGCACTCTTGATGGGCATGGGCGTGCTGATCGCCATCTATCTGGCAATGACATTAGCCTATCATTATGTGTTGCCATTCGAAACGATCGCGGCCGTCGGCGCAGCGAAGGAAGGGGGCGTCGAAAACGCGGTCGCGGCCGTCTATTGCAAGGGGCTCGTTGGTCAAAACGGCGTCGTTGCCATCTCGGTGCTCGTGATGTGCTCGACGTTCATCTCCCTGAATGGCAACGCGCTTTCAGGCCCCCGGGCCTATTTCGCCATGGCCCGCGACGGCGTCTTCCCGAGCGCGCTTGGGCGGGTTCACCCCAGGTTCCTCACCCCCGCCGGCTCGATCATCGCGCAGGGGGCATGGGCGATCGCGCTTACTCTCATCGGCACCATGCTCATCATGATCCCGCCGCCTGAAACAACCGCGATCCCCTCGTTCCTCCGCGCGGCCTGGCGCACGCTCAACGAAACACCACTTTATGACATTTTGTATACATATGTAATCTTCGGTGCGAACGTGTTTTACATGCTCGCGATCTCAAGTGTATTCGTATTGCGAAGGAGGCGGCCCGAGCTAAAGCGCCCCTATCGCACGCTGGGCTACCCTTTTACGCCGATCGTGTACATCGCCGCTGCGCTTCTGCTCCTGGGGAGCATGATCAGTGATCGCTCGAGCCAGGTTCAGTCGCTCGCGGGGGTTGGGATCATCCTGCTTGGCATTCCGGCGTACTGGGCCTTCCGCCAGCGATTGCAGCCGAGGTTGCGACCCGCGACTCAAGAAAGCTGAGCCAGGCGTCGATCCCGTGCCCTGTGCGTGCGGAGAGCTCGAAGACCGGCATGCCGGGCCGCACGGCGTGGATGTTCGCGAGGGCGCGGGCGCGGTCGAACTCCGCCGCGGCGGCGAGGTCGCATTTGGTGATCACCGCCACGTCGGCCGTGTTGAAGATGGAAGGATACTTGAGCGGTTTATCCTCTCCCTCGGTGACGGCAAGCAGCACCAGCCGCAGGTTTTCGCCCAGGTCGAATGACGCGGGGCAGACCAGGTTGCCCACATTCTCAATGAAGAGAAGGTCGAGGCTCGCGAGATCCCAGCCCTCGAGCGCGCGGGCGACCATTTCGGCTTCGAGGTGGCAGACAGCGCCCGTGGTGATCTGGCGTACGGGAGCGCCTGAGCGTGCCAGCCGGGCAGCGTCGTTATCGGTGGCCAGATCACCCACGAGCGCAGCGACGTTGTGCCTGGGTTTGAGCTGGCGCAGCACTTCTTCAAGAAACGCTGTCTTGCCGGCGCCGGGGCTCGAGACCAGGCTCACGGTGTAGACCTGAGCCGCGGCGAACCGGCTGCGGAGCGCACGGGCGACGACGTCGTTGTGTTTGAGCACGCGCTCGCGCACTTCCACCAGGCGTGTGACTTCATTCATACGATCTCCAGCGCAACGATTTCGAGCTCGCGCCCGCTTGTGATTTCGCCCACCGGGGCGCCACAGGATGCACAGGCGAGCTCGTGGCATGAAACCACTGGCCGCGGACCCTGGCAGACCTGGCAAAAGCCCTCGAGCGGCGATTCTTCAACGACCAGCCGCGCATCGCCGAGCGGGGTGCCGGCCCGCGCGAGGTCGTAGGAAAACACAAGTGCATCCTTGACCACGCCCGAGAGCGGACCCAGCCTCAGATGCACGGAGACAACCCGCTTCGCGCCCAGGTGCTCAGCCTGTTCGGCGGCGATCTTGAGAATTCCAAGCGCGATCGAAAGCTCGTGCATGGCCAGTTCCCGTGCCGAGGGCGATTAACAGATCCTCGGCAACTGTTCTCCCGTAAGCAAGGGGACCACGCGCTCACCGCCGATCGAGGAGATCATGGTGACCAGCCCGGGATGGTCAGCCAGCACCTCGCCGATGATCGCCGCGTGCGTGCCCAGGGGATGGGCCTTCATCGTCCTGAGCAGCCGGTCCGCGTCGGCCGCTGGGGCCACGGCCACGAGCTTGCCCTCGTTGGCCACGTAAAGCGGGTCGAGACCGAGCAGTTCGCAGGCGGCGTGGACCTCGGGGCGAACGGGAATCGCGGTCTGGTGGATCCGCACGCCCACGTTCGAGCCGCTTGCGAGCTCGTTGAGCACACTTGCCACGCCCCCGCGTGTGGGGTCGCGCATGAGGCGGATTCCCGGGCATGCATCGAGCATCGCGCGTGTCAGGGTATGAAGCGGCGCACAGTCGCTTTCGAGCACGGTTTCGAACTCGATCCCCTCGCGCACCGAGAGGATTGCCACGCCGTGATCGCCGATTGTGCCGGAGATCAGAACGCGGTCTCCGGGCCGGGCATTGCGGATCGAGAGCGCAGGCCCCGCGCGCGCCAGGCCGATGCCCGAGGTTGTGATGAAGAGCTTGTCTCCCTTGCCGCGATCGACCACCTTGGTATCGCCCGTGACAAGCATCACGCCGGCGCTTCGGCACGCTTCGCGCATTGAGTCGGCCACGCGCGCCAGCTCGTCGAGCGCGAGCCCCTCTTCGATGATGAACGCGGCCGAGAGGTAGAGCGGAGTCGCGCCTCCGACCGCCAGGTCGTTGACCGTGCCATGGACCGCGAGCCGGCCGATATCACCGCCGGGGAAGAAAAGCGGCCGAACCACGAACGAATCGGTCGTGAAGGCAAGCCGTGGGGCGATTCCGTCGGTCGGATCGCGCGCGAGCGGAACGATTGCCTGATCCTCGAGCGCCGCCAGCATGTCGTTTGAGAACGCTGGCAAGAAGAGCCGCTCGATGAGCTCGGCCGTAAGCCGGCCGCCGCTGCCGTGGCCGAGCACAACGCGGTCGTAGCCTGCGACAGGGCGGGGGCAGCCTGGAAAGACTTCGGGCGTGAGCCGAGCGGTCGAGTCGTTCAAGGTACGTTTGCCCCCGCGATTGTGAGCGGCTCGGGCGCGTGGCGGCGGTGGGCGTAATACGCTGCGCACGCACCTTCAGAAGACACCATGGTCGCTCCCAGGGGCGTTTGCGGGGTGCATTCCTTGCCGAAGGCCGGGCACTGGTGCGGTTTCAGTCGTCCCTGCAAGATCGCACCGCTTTCGCAAAGGCTTGACTCCTGGACGCACAAACCCTCGACATGGAATCGCGCGGCCGCGTCGAACGCACGCAAAGGCTCCCGCAGACGATATCCGCTCGCGGGTATAACGCCGATCCCACGCCAGTCGCGGTCGCAGTTCTCGAAGACTTCCTCAATCAGGCGCCTGGCCGCGGCATTTCCCTGGCGCTTGACCGCGCGCGTGTATTGAATCTCAACCGCGGCCGTGCCGGTCTCGAGCTGCATCACGGTGCGCAGGATCCCCTCGAGCAGGTCGAGCGGTTCGAAGCCGGTTACGACGATCGGCACGCGATACCGCGCGGCGATGGGCTCATACTCCTCGATCCCCATCACGGTGCACACGTGCCCTGGCCCAAGGAACGCCTGCACGCGATTGGCAGGCGAATCCAGGATCGCGCGCATCGCGGGAGGAACAAGCACATGCGACACGAGCACGCTGAAATTGCACAGCCCTCGGCGATGCGCCATACGCACGGCCATGGCGTTCGCGGGGGCGGTGGTTTCAAAGCCCACGGCCAGGAACACGATCTGGCGATCGGGGTTCGCGGCGGCGAGCTGGACGGCGTCGAGCGGCGAGTAGACGACACGCACGTCGCCGCCGCGGGACCTGGCCGCGAGCAGGTCTCCCCGCGATCCCGGCACGCGGAGCATGTCCCCGAAGGAGGCGAGAATGACGTCCGGGCGGGACGCAAGCGCAATCGCGCGGTCGATGGTCTCAAGCGGTGTGACACACACGGGGCAGCCGGGCCCGTGCACCAGCTCAAGGGATTCAGGCAGGAGCTGATCGATACCCTGGCGTACGATCGTGTGCGTCTGGCCGCCGCAAACTTCCATGATCGTCCAGGGCCGCGTGCAGGCCCGCTCGATCGCCGCCGCCAGCCGCCGCGCACCGCCCGCCTCGCGATACTCATCAACATATTTCATGGCGCTTGATCTTCCGGAACCTCAGGCCCGGCAAGGTCGCCAAGCTCATCCAGGCTGGCGAGCAGCTCGAACACGCGGAGCGCTTCTGCCTCGTCGAGCCGGTCAAGCGCGTAGCCGACATGCACAAGCACGTACTCGCCGATACGCACCTCGGGCACGTGCTCCAGGCAAACGCGGCGGCAGACTCCGCCGAAGTCGACCTTGCCCATGAGCACGTCATGCTCGCGGTAGGTCTCCTCGACTTTTCCCGGAACACCCAGGCACATCACCAGGTCCTCCTTGTGCGAGTAAGCGCGCCAGCCCTGCGCGACGGCGAGACAGCATCGCCGCGGCGACCGCGACCTGCCCCAGGCAGAGCCCGCCGTCGTTCGGCGGCACACGTTCGTGGCAATAGACCGCGAACCCATGTGATTTTAGCGTGCCGGCCGCCGCGCTCGCGAGCCAGGCATTCATGAATACGCCGCCGGTAAGTACGACCACGTCGATTCCGGCCGCGGCCCGAATCCGCTCGCAAACGTCCACGATGATGCCGGCAAGCGTGGCGTGAAACCGCCTGGCGAGGCATTCGCGCGGCACGCCCTCTTCAACATCCGCCGCGAGTGCACGAATGAGCGGGCGCGTATCAATGATCATCGTATCCTCGGCCGATTCGGCCTGGCCGCGCGCGTCGATGGCGAAGGGATAGGCGCCATCCCCGGCCGCACGCTCGGCGAGCCATTCGAGCTCGATGGCCGCCTGGCCTTCGTAGCGCGCAACATCACGAACACCGGCGATCGCGGCGGCGGCGTCGAATAGCCGCCCCGCGCTCGAGGTGACTGGCATCGAGACCGAGCGCTCGAGCATTCCCCGCACAGCCCGAAACGCCAAGGGATCGATGCGCGCCGCGATCGTGGCCGGTGCGCACCCGGCGTCGTGCAGGTACGCAAGCGCCATGCGCCAGGGCTCGCGCGCGGCGCGATCACCGCCCGGCATCGGCACCGCGCGCAGGTGCGCCTGGCGGCGAAACGAGAGCGCATCGCCCACCAGGAACTCGCCCCCCCAGATCGTGCCATCGAGACCGTAACCCGCGCCGTCGAATGTGACCCCGATCACCGGCCCCGCCAGTTGATGCTCAACCAGGGCGCTTGCCATGTGGGCGTGATGATGCTGCACAGGCACGAGCGCGACCCCCTGCTCCGCGGCTTTTTCCCGCGCGTAACGCGTCGAGGCGTAGTCGGGGTGCATGTCGTGCGCAATGACTCGAGGGGCGAACGCAAAGAGCTGCTCATAGAGCGCGACGTCTCGCTCGAAAGCGTTATACGCCAGGAGGTGTTCCAGATCGCCCAGATGGTGGCTCAGGATCGCGGTGGCGCCAAGCCCGAGCGCGAATGTGGACTTGAGCTCGCCGCCGACCGCGAGGATCGGCTCGGGGCATTCCTGGGCGAGCGGGATCGGCAAGGGCGCGTCCCCCCGCGAACGGCGAATCGGCAGCTCCCGCCCATCGACAATGCGGGTGACAGAATCATCACAGCGCACGTGGATCGGTCGATCGTGAACGAGAAACCAGTCGGCGATGCCGCCAAGCCTCTCGAATGCGTCGGCATCAGTGCAGGCGATTGGCTCATCGGCGCGATTGCCGGAGGTCATCACCAGCGCGGAACCCGGCATCGAGGCCAGGATCAAATGATGAAGTGGCGTATACGGCAGCATGATTCCAAGTCGCGGATTGCCGGGCGCAACGCCGCGCGCGAGTGCGATCTCAGGCCGCTTCATCAGCAGCACAATCGGCCGGCGAGGCGATTCCAGGAGCCGAATCGCGGCGGCATCGACTTCGCACAGCTCGCGCGCCCGCGCGCAGTTATCCACCATCACGGCGAACGGCTTTTCCTCGCGAAACTTGCGACTGCGAAGCGCGGCGACTGCCGATTCGTTGCGGGGATCGCAGGCCAGGTGGTAACCCCCCAGCCCCTTGATGGCCACAATCTTGCCGGCCGTGAGCTCCGCGACGACCCGCGCGATCGGATCATCGGTGGCGCAGCGGCCGCCGTTCTGGTCGCAAAGCTCAAGCCGCGGACCACACTCCGCGCACGCCGTGGCCTGGGCATGGTATCGGCGATCGCGCGGATCGTTGTACTCCGCCTGGCAGCGCGGGCACATCGAGAATCCGGCCATTGTGGTGCGGGCCCGATCATAAGGCACGCCCGTGATGATCGTGAGCCGCGGGCCGCAGCGCGCGCAATTCAGAAAGGGATAACCGTGGCGGCGGTCGCGCGGATCGAACAGCTCAGCCAGGCACTGCGAGCACGTCGCCGCGTCGGCGGCAATCCGCGGGTTGACCGGCTCGCCGATCGTGCTGGGCTCAATGTGGAAGCGCGCGTCGCCCCGAACCGGTTGGTCCTCGCGCTGGGTTCGCTCAATCCGTGCCGGCGCAGGCGCTTCGCTCGCGAGCGCGTCCTCAAAGCGATCGAGCAAATGCGACTCACCCTCAATCTCGATCCGCACGCCGCTCGCCAGGTTGCGGACAAAACCGCCAAGACCAAGCCGCGCGGCCACGCCGTGGACGAAGGGGCGAAATCCCACCCCCTGCACGATCCCCGTCACGATGATCGCCCGCCGCTCGCGCACGGAACCCTCTGCTCACGCGACAATTCGAGGTGCATCACCAGAACGCATCGTCGCCCGCGCGCGAACGTTTGTCAACGCGCGGAGTAATCAGATTCTTGCGCAGTTGAATTCTGCTACTTATACTTGCCTATTTGCCTGGAAATGGCGTTCCGGGTCCGCCGGTTCTCGAATCCCGGCACAGATGGGCCGCGGCGCCCAGGGCAAGCGGCGAACCAAAACCCGGGCGAGATCGCGGATGCAGCGGTGGCGCTGCGGCTGCGAAACGCCCGGGGCCTGGGATCGCTTACCAGCTCCATTGCTGGAAGAAGTTCCAGACGGCGGCCGTGGCGTCGAGCGAGCTCACGTCAGGCCCCAGGAGCCGTTC
>DAIDHX010000116.1 GCA_027451885.1 Planctomycetales bacterium | reverse complement strand
CAATGAGGCCGCAACGATGTCGTCGCGGAAGAGCCAGCCGGACTATTAAGGGCTTCCTTTGGGTCAATTTGCTTCAATGAGGCCGCAACGATGTCGTCGCGGAAGAGGACCTTGCCGGCTCCGATTATTACGTGCATGTCCAGGCTTCAATGAGGCCGCAACGATGTCGTCGCGGAAGAGGATGCTGGTGGCCTCCCGCGCGTGGGGATGCGAAGTGCTTCAATGAGGCCGCAACGATGTCGTCGCGGAAGAGAAGCCCTTGTCGCGCTCAAGGATCGCGCAAAACAGGCTTCAATGAGGCCGCAACGATGTCGTCGCGGAAGAGAGATCGTCCATCGTTGGTCCCTCGAACGGTGGCAGGCTTCAATGAGGCCGCAACGATGTCGTCGCGGAAGAGATTCGCCCGCAAAGACGAGCGCGTCTTTATGTGACTCGCTTCAATGAGGCCGCAACGATGTCGTCGCGGAAGAGCTGTCCGTTGTTGTCCTGGAGATCCCAGTGGACGAGGCTTCAATGAGGCCGCAACGATGTCGTCGCGGAAGAGGGCCGGCCGCGCCAGCCCTTGCAGCATAACAGGTTAGGTAGGGCTCCGCGAGAGGGTCGACTCCGGAAGCTCCCCGGAACCGAACCACGGCACGGAGGCTCGTCGGAACATGTTATCACTGCATTACTTGCGAATCGCGAGCGGGGCTCGCGAAGGATTTTCTTTCCAACTTCCGAGATGCCAAGGAACTTACGACGAGAATTTGGGCTCAAGGACATTTCACCACCTCGCCGCTCGCGTCGCAAATGACGAAAAATTTTTTTGAACTGAGAGTGTCGCTCACGGGATGGCTCTGGTGGCTCTGTGGATCATGGGTGCTCAACCTCCGCCTCTGCATTCGCAAGCGCGACGACCGCCGGTTTCTCGAGCCGAGGTTCGACAGGCTCCGGCCGCGCGTTGAACCTGTTCGCGTGCCAGGTCAGCCAGAGCGCCGCACCTAGCAGGCTGAGGACCACCGGGAACACGAGGAGCGCAGTTCGTCCGATGAAGCGAAGCTGGGTTTCGATGCCGGCCTGGGCGCGTTCAAGATTGGTGTTGATCGCGCCGGGCCGATCCTCCACATCCGAACGCAGATTGCCCAGGTCACGGCCGGGCTCCCGAAATGCCGCGTCGAGCCTGGCGGCGATTCTTTGGTTCGACTCGCACAGGCCGTGGAGATCCTCCGCGAGAAGCTGCGTCGGGGCTGGGTCCGGCATCTGGGATGCTCCGTTTTGTCTGGCGTTCCGAGAGAGCGACTACCGTGAATAGATCCGGCCGGCCCTCAGGCGAACGAGGGTTGACCTTCGCCCGCCAGCCGCATCGGACCAGGGCGCGCTCGAGGTTGATTCGATGAGGCCGCGGCGTTGGAATCAGCCGTTCCTGCCTTCAACGCCCGCGAACAGGCCGATGCCATGGAACCGTCCGCCGCCGAGGCAGATGGGGCCTGGGATGGCGATCGGGTCGCCCGAGGCGTCGCGCCAGGTGATCTGGACATGCAAGCGGCGGTGCCTGCGCAGCTTGTTGGGGAACTGGTAGGCCGTGGCGTGCTCGAGCCCGCGCCAGAATCCGACGGAGTTCCACTCGATCTGGGCGTGGGTCGCCAGCTCGTGGCCGAGGCCGGCTTGCCGTATGGCCTTGCGGAGCAGGTAATCGATTCGTTCGCCGAGCTTCTTGAGAATCCTGCGTTGCTCGTCCGCGTCGAGGGCCTGGGCGTCTGTGCCGCGTGGCAGGCGCTGGCGTAGCTTTCCAGGGTCGTCGTAACCTGGCAGGATGACCGGCGTCACGGTCGCCCAGGTCGACGCGCGTTTGGTGTAACGGCTGACGACGGTGTCGCGGTCTGGGATGCGCGAGAGCATGGCCGTGGCGTCGGTGTCGCGCTCGCGGACCAGGTCAGCGCCGGTGAGGAGCCGGGAGAGATTCGCGAGATCGGAATCGGCCCCACCGCCGACCACGGCGACGAGGACGCGGCGGATCATGGAGATGACGGGGGACTCGCCGCTCCTGGATTCGACGCTCGGGAGCGGAAGGAAGGCCAGCCTGGGACCATCCACGGGCTCGTGCGCCTGGCCCTGGGCCTCTCCGTGCCCGAGCACGAAGGTTGCGATCTTGCTTTCGTCCCAGCCGAGCGATCGAGCGCGCTTGGCCGCGGCGTGGCGGACCATGGCGGAGACGGCGAGCCCGTTCCGCGCTGTGCAGAAGGGTCGGTACCCGCTGCCGTTGAGCCTGAGAATGCTGAACGCCGCGTAGGCGGGCCCGGCGGTTTCCCTGGCCCTGGCATAGCCCATGATCGCGAAGGCCGACAACGGGGGAACGGGCTTGAATAGATTGTCGGGCTGGATGCGCTCGAGGAAGGCCGCGTGGCGTGTGAGCAGGTCGTCGAGCGTGCCGGGGACTGGGACGCGCAGGCGTGTTCCGCCAGCGTGCGCGGTCGGCTGCCATGCCTCGCCCGGGAGGCGCGGGAGGTCTTTTTCGTCGGTGAGAGCGGCCTCTGCGGCGACCATGTCGACGCCCCAGCCGAGGTGTGTGATGCTGCGCGCGGCGGCAACGAGCGTGTCCGTGGGCGCGTCCGAGGCGCCTGGGTCTGGCAGCGGCCAGAGGTAGGTGACCTGGGGGTCGTGGCCCTCGAGCTTCACGGGGAGCACGTCCTTCTCGCTGCGGAAGTCCGCGATGCTGATGTCTCCGCCGCGCTTCCAGGAGGAGGCGACCTTATCGCCGACGTTATCCGGCACGTACATCCGATAGGGTGTGGACGCTTGCCGGCCGGGAGAGGCGAGGATCAGCGGGGGCGGCAGCCGCTCCAGCCAGCGCAGGGCTGGGGCGGCGGTTTTGAGCTCCGCCCGCTCGTTCCAGCGGGCCGCCGCAGCGCACACCAGGGCCTGGAAGGCGCGCAGCGGCGACGGGGGCCACTCGGGTTGGCCGTGATCGTCTCGACCGTGGCTCTGGCAGTCGAGCAGCCGAATCGTGAGGCGAAAGTACGTCATGATTTCTCCCCCGAGTCAGCTTTCTTCCTGGCCTTCTTCTCTTTGGGCGCAAGGTCCTTCTTGAGCCGCTCCTTCTCGAAGGGGACGGTCTTGCTTTCGCCGACGCCGAATTCCTTTGCGGCCTGGCGGGCGAACGCGAGAGCCTGCTCGTGGGTCAAGGTGAACGGCTTGCGATCCCCGGTCGCGTACACTTCCTCGCGCGAGTGCTCCCGCTTC
>DAIDHX010000115.1 GCA_027451885.1 Planctomycetales bacterium | reverse complement strand
AGCCGGAACTCGGCCGGCGACTGGGCCTCGAGCGGGTCGGGGCGGAAGACGCAGGAACCGGTTTCGATCCCCGCGCTGGTCGCGAGCACAGCACAAAGCGCAGCGGAGGCCCATAACATGACGATCACGCCCCCAGGCCGGTTGAGGAATCACGGGAAGGCTCGTCTTCTCGAATTTCTCATGATTGGATCGTCTTCGCCAGGCCAAAGCCTGCGAAACGGCCCGGGCGTGACTCGGCTTGTCCCGCGCCCGGAATCGCGATCTAATGCGAATTCAGGGTCATTCCCGGGAAAGGAGTTGCGCCCCTGTCGAGGTTGAAGCCCCCGCTCGCGGAGCTCGAGCCGGCCCACGTCTGTCTCATCAAGCCAAGCTCGCTGGGAGACATCGTGCATGCGCTGCCCATCGCGGGTGCGCTGCGCAGGCGCTGGCCGCGCGCGCGGCTGGCCTGGGTGGTGCGCGACTCGTTCCGGCAGATGGTGGAAGGGCATCGCGCGCTCGATGAGGTCATCGTGCTCGACACGCGTCCAGGGCGGGCGGATCGCCTGGGCGCCGTGGGCTTCGGCCGCTTGCTGTCGCGGCTCGGGCGTGAGGGTTTTGATCTCACGATCGACCTGCAGGGGCTGTTGCGTTCTGGGCTGATGACAATGGCCACTTCGGCGCCAAGGCGTGTGGGCCTGGCGGACGCGCGAGAAGGGGCGCGCTGGTTTTACACGGACACGGTCGACGCGTCGCGGACCGAGCTGCATGCCGTGGAAAGAATCAAGCGTGTGGCGCGTGCTTTTGGGGTCGAGCTTGATCCGCCGGCGTTTGACTTGCCGATCGCGGCGGACGACCTCAACTGGGCGGAGTGCACGCTGGCGGGGTTGCGTGCGCCGCGGGTGGTGCTCAACCTGGGCGCGCGCTGGCTCACCAAGCGGTGGCCGCCCGAGCATTTCGCCGAGATCGGCCGCCGCGCTGTGGAGCGTCATGGCGCACGGCTGATCGCGGTGGGATCAAGGGACGATCGGCCGCTGGTCGACCGGCTCGCGGCCCTGCTGGCGCCGATCGAGATGCTCGACCTCTGCGGGGCGACCGACCTTTCCCGGCTGGCGGCGGTCATGCGGCAGGCGGAGCTGGTCGTTTCGAACGACACCGGCCCGCTCCACGTGGCCGCGGCAACGGGGGTGCGCGTCATCGGAATCTACACCTGCACGAGTCCCCTGCTCACCGGGCCATGGGGCGAGAACGCGTCAACGATCTCGACCGCGGTCTGGTGCGCGGCCAGCCAGGTGAAGACATGCTCACGTCTTGAATGCATGATCGAGCTTTCGCCTGAGCGGGTGTGGCCGGCCGTGGACGAGGCGCTTCTGGGTCTGCGCAGCGCGGGGGCTGGGGGTTAGGCGCTTCTGGTCGGGGTGCTGGCGCCCGGCGCGATTAGTCCCAGTCCTCGAGCGCGGCGGCGGCCGCGTCGATGGCGTCGTGCGGCCTGGGGGTTGGCGGGGCTGGCTCGATGTAAGCGTCCAACTGGCCGACGATGAGCTCGCTCGTGCTGAGATGGTCGATGGGGTCTTGCGTCACGCGTTCGAGAACCATGGCGAGGCTCTGCTGAGCCGCGGCCTCGGGCGACTTCGCGGCGGGGAGCTGGGGCGCGTGTGCAAGGGGCGTGGGTGCGCTGGGTGCGGGCGTGGCGGGCCTGGCATTGGATTCGGGTTCAGGGCCAGGGGTGGCGGCTTCAGGCGTGGGGGGCGCGCTGGGCGGCGGCAGTGTGGGGCGCTTGCGCTCGAGCATGTGCCCGACATCGAAGCGCTCGCCGATGTAATGCTTGCGGACGTCCGGGTTATTGAGAATTTGCTCGCGATTGCCGTAGGCGAACACCTTGCCCTCGCGGATCAGGTAGCAGCGGTCGGTGACCTCGAGCGTCTCGCGGAACTGGTGGTCGGTGAGGAGGATGCCGATGTTGTAACGATCGACCAGCTCGCGGATCTGATCCTGGATCTCGGCGACCGTCTTGGGATCGATGCCGGCGAAGGGCTCGTCGAGCATGATCATCTTGGGCTCGGTGATGAGTGAGCGGGCGATTTCGAGCCGTCTGCGCTCGCCGCCGGAGACGCGGTTGGCCTTGGTTTTGCGGATCTTGGCGAGCCCGAACTGATCGAGCAGCTCGTCCTGGCGCTCCCTGCGCTGCTTGCGGGACATGCCGGGGCGGGTTTCGAGAATCGCCATCAGGTTGTTTTCGACGGAAAGCTGCTTGAAGACGCTGGAATCCTGGGCGAGATAGCCCATGCCCGCCCGCGCCCGCTGATACATCGGCAGTTTGGTGACGTCTCGGCCGTCGAACATCACCTTGCCGCCGTCGGCGTCGATGAGCCCGATCGTCATGCGAAAGCTGGTGGTCTTACCTGCCCCGTTGGGGCCCAGCAGGCCGACCACCTCGCCCCGATCAACGTCGAAATCAACGCCGTTGACGACCTTTCGGCTGCCGTACCATTTCTCGAGTCCGCGAACCTGAAGCAGCGGCATCGTTCGATCCTCCCTGATCGACCCCGAGCTCGGGCGTGGAGGTCCGCGCTCGCTCGTTTTATCGGATCCACTTCATCCGTTCGAAATACGGCCTGAAGGGGATTCGCATGTTCTTGTTTAGACGGATATCAGGGCCGAAGGGAACTCCATGCGGCCAGTAGACAAAGAACGCCTTGCCCGTGATGAGCGACCGAAGCACCTCGTGCGGCTTGCGATCCTGGGTGTCCCAGGCTGCGTCTTCCGAGTTCCAGCCGCGGCTGTCCTTGCTCCTTGGGCTGTTGTCGCCCATCATGAAATACCGGTCGTCCCCAATCTTGAACTCGCGCATTCCCACCTGCCTGAGGTTGGGGAAGCGTGTGGGATCGGAGAGGAAGTCGCTCAGCTCCGTCGCGTTGCGGGGATAGTGATCGTCCCAGACCGCGTTGTAATCGAGCCGGCCTGGGTTCTGTGTATAGTAAATGTCTCGTTTCAGGACAAGATCGGCCAGAGTGGCGCGGGCGCCTTTGACGGCAACAGCGACGGGGCTCAGATCCAGGTCGGTGGGGATGGGTACGCCCTCGCCCGAGCTGTATTCAAAGCCTTCGCCCCCCTGGGCGTAGCCATCGACCTCGAGCGCCAGGCGGTCATCGAAGTTCGAAAAGAGCACATGGTGCCGCCCCGCCCCCTTGAGGGTGGTCTCGCAGCGTCCGATTTCAGCGTCGCCGCGGCGGAAGACCGCCTGGCCGGTCGCCAGGTCGATCTCGCAACGGCAGGGCTGGCCGGCCTTGACGAGCTCAAAACGAACCGCTGCGCCCGGCCCGGCCTCGGCCACGTCGACCGTGCACTCGAGCAGCAGGTCGCCAACCCAGTGCGGTTGCAGCCAGGCCCCTTCCTGGTCGCCACGGGGCTCCTCATCGAGCAGATTCGAGGCTTCCTGGACCAGGTTGGTGTTGTACGCGTAGAAATCTCCGATCAGCTTCGATCGCGGCGGGCGCGGCAGCGCGCGGCCGTTCGCGATCGCGTCCCACTGATCCGGCTCAGGCGTCAGGTGCTGATATCGCAGGGTCTTCCATTCCGGTGACGCCGGCGATTGGAGCTCGTAACGGCTCTCGCCCGGCGTGGAAACGACCCAGCCGTCTCCCGTGAATCGACGCCATTCCGGCCGATCCTTGAGCGACCCCGGCTGGTAGCGATCGTCATAGACATTGATCGCCAGGGCCTTCAGGTGTTTGAGCGGTTTGCGGGCGATGGTGAAGTCAGGCAAAGTGGCGGATTTCAAGTAGACATCGCCGTGATAGACCCGCAGGGTCTCGCCGGGAAGGCCGACCAGGCGTTTGATGTAGCTGGTTTCGGGCTCTTCGGGATAGCGAAAGACCACGACATCCCAGCGCTGGGGGGAGCTGGAGCCGGGGAGCCAGGGCAGATCATAGGGAAAGAGCATGACGAGGATGCGATCGCCCTTGTAGCTGGGCGTGTCGATGAGCTGGCCCTGGAAGCGGCAATTGCCGCAGAGGCCAGAGTAAACGTCGCGTGAGAGCGAGCCCAGCTCGACTTCCTCGGAGGCATTGACGGCGTAGGTGTAGCCGCATTCGGGGCAGGCGATTTCTTTGTGGCGGCCCATGAGCGTGGGGGCCATCGAGCCGGTGGGAATGACGAACGCCTGGGCGTCGAACCCGCGCACGAAGAGCGCCAGGATGAGCGCAACGACGATGGCCTCAGCCGTTTCGCGGTGGCCCTCCTTGCGGACCTGCTCTGTCTTCTTCGACTGAGTTGAGGTTTTCGCCCGCTCGGACGCACTCGCTCGCGCCATCCCTCACCCATTCCTTTCGCCCGAAAAAATCCGGGGCTGCACGCTCGGCTGTTGGTTCGCTCGCTGGAGCGGTTTATTGAATGTAACGAATTCGCCGGGGGTCGGGAACCCAGCAAATGGAACGGCCCAGGACTTCAAACGGCACCAGATCACCCGGCAAATGCACCAGGAACGGCTTGCCCAGCATCAAGCTCGAAGGGACCACGGGGCTGGCGTTCCAGAAGCGGGAATCGCAGGAGACGGGGCTGTTGTCGCCGAGCATGAAATACTCGCCTGCGTTAAGCTTGACCTCCTCGCCCACCCCCCGGGCCACGATCGGGGCGGCGGTGAGATAGCTCGTGTAGTAGATGTCGCGGTAGACCTCAAGCGCACGGACAGCGGCCTCACCCCCCATCACGCCCAGGGCGATCGGCGCATCGGCCTGGGGCGCATCCTGATTGCTGGATTCGAAGTCGTGCGGAGTGAGAACCAGGCGGCCATCGACCGCCACCTGAACCCGGCGATCGACCACCGCGGCCTCGAGCTCGACTTCCCGGGGGAACGTCGTACCCGCCGGGAACGGCTCATGCAGCGTGACAGCCGACTGCAACCGGCCGTCCTGGAAAAGCTCTGCCGCGCCCGGCTTTCCGACCGGGAGCCGGATCTCGAACCAGGAGCCGTGGGAGCGCAGGCGCAGCGAAAGCCGCTGCACCTGAGCGCTCAGCTCAACCCGTGCCACGAGCGCCAGGTCTTCGACCTCGTTCTCCGCTCGGCCTTCCTCTCCGTCGTATTCGTAGAAGTCGCGTACCGGGCCAGGGCGGTTCTTCACCGGGTCCCAGTGATGGTAGACCAGCCAGTCATCGTGTCCGCGAGCCCGGTCCGAGGGCTCATGAAGGAACTGGCCGCCGTGCATGGTCCAACCCGTCTGGAGCGCTCCGGAAGCCCCACCCCGCGGCTGCCAGCGCGCGGTGAGCGTGGATTCGCCGCTCCAGCGCCCGGCCTCATGCACCAGAATCCGCATGGCGTGGAACTGCTCGAGCGTTTTCCGCGCGATTCGCCCATTGACGTGGACGTCCCCTTCCGCGATCCGGACCGATTCGCCCGGCAGACCGACCACGCGTTTTACATAGGCCTGCGTGGGATCCTCTGGAAAGCGAAAGACCGCGACCTCCCAGCGCCTGGCGGGGCGAAAATCCTGCACGAATTTCTGCACGAGCACCCGATCACCGCCGCGGACGAGCGAGGGCGTGTCCGAACGTTCGCGATCGCCGCAACGCGGGCAGATTCCCCGCGGCGAGCCCCCCAGCTCGTCAATACCGACGACGTAGCTCTTTCCGCAACCAAGACATGTGACCTGGCGATGGCGTCCGAGCAAGGTCGGCGCCATGGAGCCGGTGGGGACCACGTACGCCTCGGCCACGAACAGCCGCACGATCAGGATCGCGATCATGAGCCCCAGCAACAGCTCCACCGTCAGCCGAGCCGTCGAGGCCGAAGGGGCTCGCGGGGCCTGCCGCGAAGCCTGGGGATTCGAACCATCTTGCTTCCCCAGCAAGAGTTCCGTCGCAGCCTCGGGACCTTTCACGGGAGACGCCATCACACGCCCCGGACTCAGTGGCCGATCGGGTCGATTGCGTGTCAATCCTCGCCGTCGTCGAGCACGGCGAGAAACGCATCCTGCGAGATCTCCACGCTCCCCACCTGTTTCATACGCTTCTTGCCCTCTTTTTGCTTTTCGAGCAGCTTGCGTTTCCGCGAAATGTCGCCGCCGTAGCACTTGGCGGTCACATTCTTCCGCAATGCGGAGAGCGTCTCACGCGCGATCACCTTGCTGCCAATCGCGGCCTGGATCGCCACCTCGAACTGATGCCGTTCGATCTCGCCCCGCAGCTTCTTCACCAGCTTGCGGCCCCGCCGATCCGCCTGCGACCGGTGCACCACCGTCGAGAGCGCGTCCACCTTCTGCCCGGCCACCAGGATATCAAGCCGGCACAGATCCCCCGCGCGATAGCCCATGAGCTCATAATCCATGGTGCCATAGCCGCGCGTCGCACTCTTCAGCTTGTCGTAAAGGTCGTAGATCATCTCCGCGAGCGGCAGCTCATACGTCAGAATCGCACGCGACGGCGACAGATACTCCGTCTTCAAGTACACCCCGCGACGATCCTCGCACAACTGCATGATAACGCCGATGCAGTCGCTCGGGATGATGAAGTTGAGCTTGGCGATCGGCTCGCGGAATTCCTCGATGTCGCCGGCGTCGGGAATACGAGTCGGGTTTGAGATGTATTTGGTCTCCCCCTTGCGGGTGAGGATTTCGTAGGTGACGTTGGGTGCGGTTTGAACCAGGGAGAGATTGCTCTCGCGTTCCAGGCGTTGCTGGACGATCTCCATGTGGAGCATGCCCAGGAAGCCGCATCGGAATCCAAAGCCAAGCGCGTCTGAGGTTTCGGGCTCGAAGGTGAAGCTCGAGTCGTTGAGCGCGAGCTTTTGAAGCGCGGTGCGCAGGTCGTCGAACTGGGAGTTGATCGCTGGAAAGAGCCCGCAGAAGACAACCGGAGCGGGTTCCTGGTAGCCGGACAAGGCTGTGTGAGCGGGGCCGGGAAGCTGGGTAATGGTGTCGCCGATCCGGACGTCGGACAGCTTCTTGATATTGGCGACAACGTAGCCCACCTGGCCCACGCCGAGCTCGTCGCAAGGCGTTTCGTGCGGGCGGAAGCGACCGAGGCCGGTGACTTCGTAATCGGTGCCGCCGGCCATCAACCGGATCCGCTGGCCGACCCGCAGCACGCCGTCGACGACTCGGACGTAGGTCACCACCCCCTGGTAGTCGTCGAACTTCGAGTCAAAGATCAGCGCCCGCAACGGGGCGCCCGGGTCGCCGGCGGGAGCTGGGACGCGCTCGATGATGGCCCGAAAGACGTCCGGCACGCCCTGCCCGGTCTTGGCACTGATCGCCAGGACCTCGTCCGGATCGATGCCCAGGCTCGTCAGGATCTCTTCCTTGATCTCCTCCGGCCGCGCAGCCTGCATGTCGATCTTGTTCAGCACCGGCACGATCGCCAGGTCGCTGCTCACGGCCAGGTATGCGTTGGCCACCGTTTGCGCCTGCACGCCCTGCGTGGCGTCCACCAGCAAGATCGCCCCCTCGCACGCCGCCAGACTGCGCGAGACCTCGTAATGAAAGTCCACGTGGCCGGGTGTGTCGATCAGGTTCAGCTCGTAAACCTGCCCGTCCAGATTGTAGTTGATCGCCACCGCGCGGGCCTTGATCGTGATCCCACGTTCACGCTCAAGATCCATGTCGTCAAGCAGTTGCTCACGAAACTCGCGCTGGGTGATCGCTCCCGATTGCAGCAGGAGCTGATCCGCCAGGGTGCTTTTGCCGTGATCGATGTGGGCGACGATCGAGAAATTGCGGATGAACTTGGGATCAAATGCCATCGATGAATTCCAGAACTCCTGATACTCGCAGGGCCCGGGTGCGCACCCGAACCCCAGCACGCTCGATTACGTCGCGAATAAGATTATATTGTCCGGCATGAACATCGAGAAGCCGGGTTGCACCTATCGAGCGATTGTCGCGTCTTGACGATATAACTACTATCGCATATAGTTTATCACGAGCCGAGGTTGGCGGAAAGGGAATCTTGCATGGCGAGTCCAGACGTGAAGGCGCGGCATCCCATCTTGCGAACGGTCGGGTGGCTTGGCCTTGCGCTTGGGTTTGCGGCGGCGATTGTGGGATTGATGCTGCTGCTGGCGGGGTACTTTGAGAAGAAGGTTGAAACGACCGAGTCGCGTGTGGAAGCATCTCGGCCGGTGGCGGGCAAGGCGGTGAAGGTGGAGCGGATTCAGCGCCCGCGGCTGGAGGCGGCGGTGGGCACGGTGCGGGCGGTGCGGGAAGCGTTGATTGCGTCCAAGATCCTGGCCCGGATCGAGGAGGTTCGGGTACACGCCGGTCAGCTCGTGCAGCAGGGCGAGGTGCTGGTGGTGCTGGATAGTTCGGACCTGAAGACGCGGATCGACCAGGCGCTTGCGGCCGAGCGTGCGGCGAAGGCGCGGTTTGACCAGGCGGAAATCGAGCAAGGGCGTAACGAGCGGCTGCGCAAGCGGGAGACGATCCCGCAGAGCGAGCTGGACAAGTCGAGTAACGAGCTGCGGGCGAGCCGGGCGGAGCTCGAGCGTGCCCGCCGCGCGGTCGAGGAATCGAAGATTCTGGAGTCGTTTGCAACCATTCGGGCGCCCTTTCGCGGCCGGGTGATCGACAAGAAGGCAAGCGCGGGGGAGACCGCGGTGCCGGGGCAAGCCTTGCTTTCGATGTTCGACCCGGACCACATGCAGCTCGTGGCGATCGTGCGCGAATCGCTGGCGCTGCGGCTCAAGGTGGGCCAGCCGATCGCGGCCAGGCTCGACGCCTTCGATTACTCCTGCACGGCGACGATCGACGAGATCGTGCCCGAGGCGCAGGTGGAGAGCCGATCCTTCCAGGTGAAGCTCTCCGGCCCCTGCCCGCCGAACGTCTACAGCGGGATGTTCGGGCGCGTCTTCATCCCCGTGGAGGACGAATCGATCCTGGTCGTGCCCAGGGCCGCGGTGCACCGGGTGGGGCAGGTCGAATTTGTCGAGGTGGCAAGCCCCGCCGGCGCCAGCAGGCGCTTCGTGCGGATTGGGCGTGAAATCGACGACCACTGGGAGATCCTCGCCGGCCTGAAGGAAGGCGAGCAGGTGGTGCTCCCCGCGGAGCCTGACAAGGAAGGGCGTCCTTCATGACTGCGCATGCCAGCGGGCGCGAACGCCCGCACGACTTCCTGAACAGCATCGTGCGGGTTTTTCTCGAGAACAACTTCTCGATCATCCTGATCATCGTCTCGGTGCTGATCGGCCTTGCGGCCCTGCTCGTCACCCCGCGCGAGGAGGACCCGCAGATCGTGGTGCCGCTCGCGGACGTGTTCGTAACCGCGCCTGGCTATTCCGCGGCGGAGGTCGAGCAGCTCGTGGCGACCCCGCTCGAGCGCATGCTCTACCAGATCGACGGCGTTGAATATGTTTACAGCACGTCGCGTGAGAACCAGGCGGTCGTGACCGTGCGGTTCTACGTGGGGCAAGATCGGGAACGCAGCCTGGTCAAGCTGTTCAAGAAGCTGGGCGAGAACCAGGACGCGATCCCCACGGGTGCATCGGGCTGGGTGATGAAGCCGGTCGAGATCGACGATGTTCCGATCGTCACGCTGACGCTCGAGGGCAACGAGGGAGAGAGCCACGCGCTGAGGCGCGTGGGCGAGGAGGTGGTGCAACGGCTGTCGTCGCTGCCGGGCGTGTCGCGTGCCTATGTGGTGGGGGGCGAGCCCCGGCTGGCGCGTGTGAATTTGAACGCCGAGCGGCTGCGGGCGTATCGCCTGGGACCGCTGGATGTTCAGCGGGCGATCGCAAGCGCGAATCTGGAGCGCCCGGCGGGGGACTTCGAACGCGGCGACGCCGTGATCACCGTCGCCGCCGGCTCGGTGATCGAGCGCCCGGACCAGCTTGGCGACCTGGTCGTCGGCGTCACCAGCGACCGGCCGGTGTATCTCAAGGACGTGGCGACGATCCAGGACGGCCCGGGCGAAATCACAAGCTACGTGCGCCATGGCTGGGGGCCTGCGCGGGGATTCGAGGCGCCCGAGGACGCTCCCGGCCGGCTGCTGGGCGAACCACACCACGCCGGCACGGCGGCGGGCGCACCCGCCGTGTCAGAGCGATCGGCCTCACGCCCGGCGGTGACCATCGCCGTCGCCAAGCAAAAGGGCACCAACGCCGTCTCCACCGCCAGGGCCGTGATCGAATCCGCACGCACGCTCGCGAAAGCCGTCATCCCGGATGACATGCAGCTCGTCATCACGCGCAATTCAGGCCTCACCGCCGATGACAAGGTCAACGAGCTCGTCGAGGGGCTCTGGGCCGCCGTGGCCATCGTGATCGCCCTGCTCACCCTCGCGCTCGGCTGGCGCGAGGCCATCATCGTCGCCGTCGCCGTGCCGGTCGTCTTCGGCCTGACCCTGGGCGTCAACCTGCTCTTCGGCTACTCCGTCAACCGCGTCACCCTCTTCGCACTCATCCTGGCGCTCGGCCTGCTCGTCGACGACCCGATCGTCGACGTCGAAAACATCGTCCGCCACTTCAGCATGAGCAAGAAGGCCACGCGCGAGATCGTGCTGGAGGCCGTCGCCGAGATTCGGCCCCCGCTCATCAGCGCCACGCTGGCGGTGATCGTCAGCTTCCTGCCGATGTTCTTCATCACCGGCATGATGGGCCCCTACATGGCCCCGATGGCGCTCAATGTGCCCGTGGCCATGCTGATGTCGATGGTCGTGGCGTTCACGATCACCCCCTGGCTGGCATACCAGGTGCTCAAGCGCAGGTACAACACCGGGAAAGCGGGCGAGGACGCCCACGGGCACGGCCATGATCTCGATATCGAGACCATCCGGGCGAGCCTGCTCTACCGGATCTTCCGCCCGCTCATGGCCCCCTTGATCGCCTCTCGGCTGCGCGCGGTCGCCTTCCTGGGCGTGATCGCCATCCTCACCGGGCTCGCCACCGGGCTCGCTGCACTCCGGGTGGTGCCGCTCAAGATGCTTCCGTACGACAACAAGAACGAGCTGCTGATCGTCGCCGACCTGGACGAGGGAACCACGCTCGAGCGCACCCGCGCACTCGTGGAGGAGCTCGAAACCGAGCTGGCGGCCATTCCCGAGGCGACCGACTTCACCAGCTACGCCGGGCTCCCAAGCCCGATCGACTTCAACGGCCTGGTGCGGCATTACGACCTCAGGCGCAGCCCGTGGAACGCCGAGCTCAGGCTCAACCTGGTCGGCAAGAAGCACCGGGCCGCCCAGAGCCACGCCATCGCGCTACGCATCCACGACCGGCTCACGAAAATCGCGCGCGATCACGGGGCGAAGCTCAAGATCGTCGAGCTCCCGCCGGGCCCGCCTGTCCTTTCCGCGCTCGTGGCCGAGGTCCGCGGCCTGCCCGAGCAATCGTACAACGATCTGATCGCGGCCGCGGCGGTGGTGGCGCGCAGGCTTGAGGCCGAGCCCGGCGTGGTGGAAGTCGACGACGTGGTGGAAGCCCCCGCGCGGAAGCTGGTGTTCAAACCCGACCAGGAAAAGGCAGCGCTCAGCGGGATCTCGGTCGACGCGATCGCCCGCACCATCCGCC
>DAIDHX010000114.1 GCA_027451885.1 Planctomycetales bacterium | reverse complement strand
TGCCCACCGAGCCGGGGCCGTAGTCCTCAACTTTCACGCCTGGCGCGGGTGATTCAGCGAGCTCGGTGGGAGAGTCGGGGCAGCCGATGGCGGTGGCCCAGCGCCCGAGCATCGAGCGAACCGAAGGCGAGCCGTGGACTTCCCAGGGCAGGATCTTGAGCCCGCCGCTCAAGGGGACGATCGGGTCAAGCGTGCCATAGACGACGAGAGTCGGCAAAGCGCGACTGGGCCGAGGGTCGCTGACCCAGCAAAGCCCGGCGACAGACGCGATCGCCGTGAAGCGGTCAGCACGCTCCGCGCCGAGGCGAAACGCCATCGCACCGCCGTTCGAATAGCCCGTGGCGTAGACGCGTTTGGTGTCGATGGGATAACGCGTGATGGCGTCATCGAGCGCGGCGATGATGAATGCACTGTCGTCGATCTGTGCACGGGCGCGGTACTCGGCGTACTCGCCTGTGTTCCAGACGCGGGGATTGGCCACGGGTGCGTTGGGCAGGTTCGGGCGGATCGGCACGCCCTCAGGCGCCAGCACGATGAAGCCGCTCTGATCGGCCTGTGCTCCCCAACCCATTTCATCGAGCAGGGTTTCCGGTCGATGCCCAGCGCCATGGAGCGCGACGACGACAGGATACTCGCCCGACGCGGGCATGCTGGCGGGGGCGTGGATCAGGAACGCGCGTTCGCCGGCCGCGGTCTGAATTGTAAATCGATAGCGCCCGGGTGCAGGGGCCGGCGGCCGTGTTGCCGCGATCGGCTCGACTGCGCGCAGCGCCGTGCGGGATCGATCCGCGATGGCAACCCGCTCACCACGAGGTGCTGACGGCCTTGCCGGCTTCACTCCGCCGCGCGGTTGTTGCACGCCCGGCTGGCCATTCTGCGGGCCCGCGGCCGTTTGACCCCAGGCGCACCCCGCCTCCAGCCAGACGCAGGCGATTCCAAAGGGCATGGTCGCGGCAAACAGCCCGAAGGTCACACCCTTCGCACGCGTCCGCCATCCCGCACAGCCAAACCACTCTCTCCAACGTGCCATGACTCTTGACTCCCGAGGCAGACGCCGGGAGACATCCGTGTCGTGTCCGATCCGCCGGTTAAAGCCACAAGGAAATTACGCAACGCAGCCTGTTCTGGATCGACGACCGTGTGAGCCGAGAGCGCCTGCTTCAGGCACGAGCCACGTGCCTCACGCAGCGTCACTTCGTCGTGCGACTCAAATTCGCGATCCTCCGTGAAGGACGATTCTCACGATCGTTTCCCCGAATCCAGGCTTCGGGGACAGTCTGGCGCGGCTCTGAGGGCCAACCGAGGTGCACATTCCATCGCCAAGACCAAATATAAATGACTTCCGCGCAGAGGCAAGCGTGGAGGTGAAGTGATTGCGCGTCAAAGAGATCGATTGCGACGATTGTCGGACCGTGCAATCGTGATGTTTCTTGCCGCCCGCATGCGCTGCGCAACTGTCACAGGTGCAATTCTCGCGCAAGCTGACCGGCGCGTGAATCCAGGCGAGAGGCAACGCGCGCTATCGAGCCGCCCGGAAGGTTCGCGGGCTCACCAGGAAACGTAGCCTTGGAACGTGTTGTCCACGTAAATCGCGTTTGGCGGAATC
>DAIDHX010000113.1 GCA_027451885.1 Planctomycetales bacterium | reverse complement strand
GTCTCAAATCGGTGGTCGCACGGCTCGCAGCGGTATTCATAGATCGGCATGGCCGTCTCCTTTTGGCGTGAGGTCACGTTACGGCTATTCTGGAAGCCGCCGTGGGCCGTGTCAACGCCATCCGGACCTTTGCCGAGAGGTGGGAATCATGCTGCTGCGCCCGCTGTCGCGCGACGAGGTGCGAGGGCTCGACGCCCGCGCCGCCGAGGAATTTGCGCTCCCAACCCTGATCTTGATGGAAAACGCCGGCCGAGGCGCCGCGGCCTGGCTGCGCGACCGAGGTGTTGCGCCGGGGACTCGAGGCGTCATTCTCTGCGGGCCCGGCAACAACGGCGGCGACGGCGGCGTCGCCGCACGCCACCTCGACGCCTGGGGCTTCGACGTCCGCGTCGTCTGGCTCGCCGAGCCCGACCGCCTCCGTGGGGACGCCGCGACCCAATGGCAAATTCTTGCCAGGTCCGGCATTCCCCAGTCCGCATGGTCGACAGAAGCCACCACCCCCGCCGCGCTCGACACGCTGCTCGCCGACGCCGATTGGGCAATCGACGCCTTGCTAGGCACCGGGCTCACCCGGCCCGTGACCGGGCCGTTGTTGTGTGCGATCGAGGCGCTCAACCGGTCCGGCAAGCCCGTGCTTGCGCTCGACCTTCCCTCGGGCCTGGACGCAGACACCGGCCAGCCCCTGGGCGCTGCCGTACGCGCCACGGCCACCGCCACGTTCGTGGCCCCCAAGCTCGGGTTCTCCACCGCTGGGGCCGCAGATTTTACGGGTGAAGTGGTTGTCATCGACATTGGGTTGCCGCGGAAGATTTTGGACGGGTTTTGGGTTTGACTGCGGCGGGTTGCGTCAGAGGTCTGATGCCTAATGGGAGATGTTGGATGCTTAATGCCAGAAGCGAGCGATATACTGGTCATTCGGCGGCCATCTGGCGTTTTAGCATCGGCCCTTCGGCATCTCTTGCGTCTGCCCTTTGGCATTTCTTGGAGACCACGCCGATCGGACGTTCTGGGCGAAGTTACGCAACGCCCCTTGCCGATTTCGTGACGAGTTGCTCGTCATTCAACGGGCCAGCGCGGTCCCGAGCTTCGCTCGGACGGCGAGCCGGTCTTGGTCGGAGAGATGGCCCGCAACATGGCCCACTGCTGAACGAGGCAGGGTCACAAGGAAGCTGCGAAACATTGACGGAAGCCGTAAGCCCGCCGCGGACCAATCGGCGAGCGCGTGATCGGTCGAGCCAATCGAACTGGCGACCTGGCTGGTGATCAGGCCAACGATCACGTCAGGCCGAGCGGAATGATATGCGTCGGAAGACACCACGACGGCTGGTCTGCGCTTTACGCCCGTAACGCCGGGGAAGTCGACGACCACCACATCACCTGGTTTCAACAAGGTCGTCTTCCTCTGGGAATTCTGCGTTGAACAGTCGCGACGAATAGGCGGAAACGTCTCGCATGTCCTCTTCATTCCAAGTGTCGCGGAAGTCCACGACGCTTTGCGGCGGAATCTCGCTCAGAATCAACGTCGCCAACCGAAACCGCTCCGAGGGTGACAGCGGTTTGATGGATTCGTCGTAAATCTCTTCGATCGTCATTTCCGTCCGCCTCGCTGCGCGCATCCGCACAATAACGCCCGTCCACTCACCATATTCTAGCGTTTCTACCCCATCGAGCCAATCGCACCCCGCTCGACAATTTAACTTGCGAGGTGTTTCTTTGCAGGAAACCCGAGGGAAATCCCGGGACAGGGTAACCATAGGACACGCACTTTATCGCGTGGCTGGATGCTGGGGAAGCGCGCTTCGGAAGCGCGCCGAGGCGAGATCCCACCGAGTCCACGCGTCAACTTTCGTCAGCGAAACGCAATCGGTATCCGTCCCAAGCGGCGACGATGGGCCGTCGAAAGCGCAGTCGCAGGACGCCCGCGATTCGAGTGATGATGAGGCCCCGGGGGTCCGGGGGGCCTTCTATCAGTTTGGCAACCGAGATGCCAGGCGGCAGTAGCCCCGCGCTGATGATTTCCAGACGATCGTCGTAGACCGCCACGTTCACCGCGCCGCCGGCAATCGCGTAGTCCCGGTGACAGAGTGCATTCACCAGCGCCTCTCTGAGGGCGAGCGGCCTTCCCTGCCTGGCCTGAATCCAGGCCCATTGACCTCGTATTGTCACCGCTCTGCGGAACCCGATTCTTTCACCCAGAATCGGCGGACCTGCGACAACCGAGTGAGGAGGAACCCATGTCCGCCATCGAAAAATTACTGGCCATCCCGGCTGCAGACATCGCCGAACTGAACGACGCCATCGCCGCCATTCTTCGGGGGGTGCGCGACCCGCTCAAGATGGAGCGGGCCGCCCGCGAGTTGGACGAGGGGCGCGAGGAAATCCGCCGCCGCCTCGGGGAAACCAACATCGCCGCCGAACTTACCGACCTCGATGACGAGTGAAAGCAGTCCTTGACGCATCCGTGGCGGTCAAGTGGGTGCTCCCCGAGGTGGACACACCCAGGGCCGTGCGAATCCGCAATGAGTTCCGTGTCGGGCTCCACGAGCGACTCGCCCCCGACATGTTTCCGCGGGAAATCTCCGCCCTG
>DAIDHX010000112.1 GCA_027451885.1 Planctomycetales bacterium | reverse complement strand
GCGCTCGTGGCCGGGCATGGGGAGTCCGCGCTCGTCGACAAAGAAGAACGCCGCGTAGACGCCCCCCGCGCCGCGGAGGCCCGAGTGCCGAGCGGTGATGCTCAGCACAAGCCCCTCGAAGCCGCTGACGGGAATCCCCACGCCGGTGATGATCATCGATCGCCCGCGCTCCATCGACACGCACGACGTCGAGCGGAACCCAGGCGAGGTGCGCTTGCCTTCGCCCGTCAGCCGCCAGTAGGCGGGCGCAGGGTCGCCGAGCTCAAAATCGCCGTTGACCACCAGGTTCGTGGTCGACTCCTCTTCGCGCGGAACCAGCGTGATCGAGACACCGTCGACGTCAAGCGTACCCGTTGCGCCGATGAGACCGACCGACATGATCGCGTCCTTGGCGCCAATCGGAACCGGGAATCGTTTGGCCACGTGCACCCACCGCCCACTGAGCGATCTGGTCCATGGGCCCATCATTCCGCGCCCAAGCTGTTTCAGCTCCGCGCCGAGAAAGTCGATCAGCAGCGAGGGATCAGCGCCTTCCCGGTCGCCCGAGCCGATGTTCTTGCCGCGGATCCACAGGCCGATGATCACGGCCTCAACGTGTTTGCCGTCGACGCCGAAGGCGCGGCTGAGTCGAGCGGGCCGGCCGGGCCGATCGTTGGTGAATCGTAAGAATTTCGGCCCCGCCGCGCCGCCTTCCTTGACGAGCGCCACGCCGCGCGCGTTGTACCAGCCGTCGGGGATGCCGTCGTTATTCTTGTCGGTCTCGAGATCATCGAACGGCGCGGGCGGCGGCCGCTCGATCAGCTCCTCCTGTGCCTGGGCGGCCTGGCCCAGCCCCAGCAGACAGCACGCCACGAGCGCGAAATACCGGGCAAGCCGCCCGGGCGCCCCATCGCCTTGACCCCCAGCCGCTCGATCGTGGTTCATGCCCTTGCCGCCCCTCGCACGATGCTCGAACTGGTTACTCCTGCGACTTCTTCTTTGCGCCCGCCGCTTCTCGCAGCGCCCGGCCCGTCATCGGCACAAAGAGCGTCGGCCTCAGCTCCCGATCGACCATCTTGCCGTTCTTCTTGACCACAAGATGCACCGTTTGATTGAACCGGTCCCCCACCGGGATCACCATCCTGCCGCCTTCCTTGAGCTGGTCGACCAGCGGCTGGGGGATCTTCTGGGGTGCGCAGGTAACGATGATCGCATCAAATGGCGCGGCATCCGGCCAGCCTTCGTAACCGTCACCGATCCGCGTGTGAATATTCTTGTAGCCGAGCTCCTTGTGCACGCCTGCGGCGCGCTCCCCCAGCTCGCGGTGGATTTCCACCGAGTAGACGTCCTTCACCAACCGGGACAGGATCGCGGACTGATACCCCGATCCGGTGCCGACCTCGAAGACGCGGTCGGTTTCCTTGGGATCGAGTACCTCGGTCATGAACGCGACGTCGTAGGGGGGTGTGATCGTTTGCCCCTTGCCGATCGGAATGGATTCGTCGTCGTAAGCCTGCCGCTGGGTTTTCGGCGGTAGGAACTTGTGCCGGGGCACGGTGCGGAAGGCGTCGAGCACGCGGGGATTCTTGATCCCGCGCTCGACCAGATGCCGCTCAACCATCCGCAACCGGGCAGCGGCGGTGGGATCATCCGAGGTGTTCGCCGCCGCCGGCTTGTTCCCCTTGTCTTGCGCGGGCTTTGATTCCTGAGCGCAGAGCCGGGGCCAGGCCGCGGCGGAGCTGAGCAGCAAGAATGCCGCCAATCCCGCCGTCCCCGCCTTGATTCGATTCATGTTCGCGCTTCTCACCACGAGACTCCTGTTCTCTTGGACGCTCCGCCGGGGCTGTCGATTCGCGTGCAGTGGTCGATTCGAGTGAATTCGCGCTGGCTCAAGCCAGAGGATACGCCGCGGATTCCAGCTTCGCCAGCCAGGCGGCCGCGAATCGAGCCGCCTCGAGCGCCCGCCCTTCCACCACGCGCTGGGAATCCTGTTGGTGGAGCGGGATTCTCGCTCTATAATTCGTGAGACGCACACGTTCGGTTCGCCCGCCAAAACCGTTGCCCACCGCGGCTTAAGGGAGCATCCTGGCGTGATGAGATTGCGATCGCAAGTTCGATTTGTCGTCATCGCCGCGCTCGGGTGTGCCGTGGTTCAGGCCGCGCGCGGGGGCGAGGGGCTCGAGACCATCCGCGGTAAGGCCATGCTCTTGCCCGCTGCGCTCAAGCAAAAGGGCGTCGCCACGCGATACGACCTCGATCCGATTGCCAAGCAGGTCGTTGTGGTCTCCGCCGACGGGGCGATCACGCCGCTGCTTTCTGATGATGCCAGCCGCGCTCTCTTTGCTGACGAGCGGCTCCGCGACCGTCCCATCCAGATGCAGGCCAGGCGCATTCCGGGGCTTGCTTACGTGCAGGTCGTCACCTTCAAGATCGAGGAAGACGGGCGTTTTCAGTCCGCCGGTTACGAATGCGATGTGTGCGCGATCCGCGTGCGCTTCCCGCAATCTTGCCCTTGCTGCCAGGGTCCGATGATTCTGCGCATGAAAGATTGACCGCCGTGTGAACCTCGCGCAGGTAGGTGCTGTCTGACCAACTTTCTGATTCCCGTCATTCCGCGGCCCCGCACTCCCGGGAGGAATCTTGATGGAAGAAGACCCAGGCGCATCGGAGTCCGATGCATCCGCCCGTTCTCTCTGGAATCGTTGTGAGAGCGTTCTCCGAGCGGCGCGGCCTGTCTGCGCGAGCCTGGGTCTTTTCCTGCTGTTCTTCACGGATGGCGTTCGTGCCGCCGAGGATTCCCTGAACCGTGTCCGTGCTGCCGGCCTGCTGGTCTATGGCAGCGACATGGAAGGGGGTGGTCCGTACGCCTTTCCCAACCCGCAGTCTCCCAGCGACGTGACCGGCTTCGAGGTCGAGCTCATGGCCGAGGTTGCGGCCGAGCTTGGCGTGCGCCCGCGGTTTTCCCAGGGCCAGTGGGACAAGCTGCTCCAGGTACTCGATTCCGGACGAATCGATGTCGTGGCCAATGGGTATGAGTGGAGCGAGACCCGCGCGCGGGGTTATCTCGCCACGCGCCCTTATTACGTTTACAAGCTTCAGCTTCTCGTGCAGAAGCGGGCGGTGATCAGCTCATGGGAGGAGCTGAAGAAACAGCCGAAAGCCCCTGGAGTTCCCTGGCGTGTGGGCGTGCTGGTGGGCTCCGCCGCCGACGAATTCGTGGTGAACGAGGGGGGGCCGAACATCCAGGTCGTGCGGTTCGATGGCGCGACCGACGCCATGACGGCCGTGCAGAACGGCCAGTACGACGCCACGCTCCAGGATTTGCCCGCCGCACTTTTCTATCGAGAGAGGTTTTCTGGGCTCCGGTTCGCGGGTGAAGCCGTCGGCCGCGGTTATTATGTGCTGTATACCCGTGAGGGGGACCGGACGCTTCGCGATGCGCTTGATCAGGCGCTCGGGCGGTTGATTGCCTCGGGGTCGCTCGCACGGGTGCTGCGGAAGTACGGCATCTGGACCGAGGCGCAGGCCGAGCTCGCGTCATTCGCCGGTCCGCTTGAGCCGAAGGGCGCAGCGGAGGATCCGCGCGGGCTTGCGCTCGTGGCCCGTTATGCCCGGCCATTGCTCCACGCCGCGCTTGTGACAATTGCACTTTCGATCGCCTCGATGCCGCTCGCGATGCTCACTGGGCTTTTGATCGCGATCGCCGGCATGTACGGGCCCAGGCCGGCGCGGCTGCTCGCCCGCGGCTATGTGGAGCTGATTCGCGGCACGCCGCTCATGCTCCAGCTCTTCGTGCTCTTTTTCTTGCTCAAGCTGCCTCCGTGGGTCGCCGGCATCGCCGGCCTGGCGATCAACTACTCCGCCTACGAGGCCGAGATTTATCGCGCGGGGCTGCAAGCGGTTCCTCCTGGCCAGATGGAAGCCGCGCTCGCGCTTGGGATGTCCCGCCTGATGGCGCTTAGACGCGTGATCGTGCCCCAGGCCGTACGGATCGTGATCCCGCCGGTCGCGAGCGATTTCATCGCGCTGTTCAAGGATACCTCGGTCTGTTCCGTGATCACGCTCGTCGATCTCACCAAGGAGTATTCCATCCTTGCCAACAGCACGCGCGGAGGCATCGAGTTCGCCGTCACCGTTTCGATCCTCTACCTCGCGATGAGCGTGCCCTTGTCATGGTTTGCCCGCTGGTCCGAGTCTCGCTTTGGAGCCGCGCGAAAGGGGGTGGTCGCATGATCGAGGTGGTTGACCTGGTCAAGTGGCACGGGCCGCTCGAGGTGCTGAAGGGCGTGAACCTGACGGTCGAGGAGGGTAAGACCGCGGCGATCATCGGGCCGTCCGGAGGTGGTAAGAGCACCTTCTTGCGCTGCCTGAACGGGCTTGAGCCGTTCCAGTCGGGCCGAGTGGCGATCGACGGCCTGGCGTTTGATTGCAATGCGCGCAAACACGACTGGGCGCGGCGGCAGCGTGAAATCTGCCGCCGTGTGGGGATGGTGTTTCAGAGCTTCAACCTCTTTCCGCACAGGACCGCGCTTGAGAATGTCATGGAAGGTCCGCGGTATGTGCTCGGGATCGACCGTGTGCAGGCGTGTGAGCGTGCCCGCGGCTTGCTCGAGCGCGTGGGCCTTTCTGACAAGCAAGCCGCGTATCCGCGCGAGCTTTCCGGCGGTCAACAGCAGCGCGTGGCGATTGCGCGGGCGCTTGCCATGGCGCCACGAGCGATACTGTTCGACGAGCCCACAAGCGCGCTTGATCCGCGCTCCACGGCCGAGGTCCTCGCCGTGATGGCCGATCTCGCCGCCGAGGGGCTCACGATGATCGTGGTGACACACGCCATGGCTTTCGCGCGCCAGGTCGCGGACGTGGTGCATGTCTTCGCGGGCGGGCAGGTGGTGGAATCGGGCGCGCCTGGGCAGATTTTCGACCAGCCATGCCATGAGGCCACGCGCGGGCTGCTCGCCCAGGTTCAGGCGGCGTGATCCGGGTTTACGGTCGCGTGGCAGAAACGGCCCCGCCGCCTGCCACGGCAAGCGCAAGCCAGCCGATCATCATCGCCACGCCCCCGATGGGCGTGATCATGCCCAGCCAGCGCAGGCCGAGAATCGCGTAGGCGTAAAGCGTGCCTGAGAAGATGAGCGATCCCAGGAGCAGGCCCAGGCCGGCGATTGTGGTTGCCGTTCCCGGTCGCGTGTGCAGCGCCACCGCGGCGACTGCCAGCATCCCGAGCGCGCAGTACATATGATACTGGCTCGCCGTATGATAGCGATCGATCATCTGCTCAGTCGGCATGCGCGCGATTTCACCGGCCTTGAGAAATTGTGCTTGCAGGCCATGCGCGCCAAAGGCGCCCATGGCAACCGCAAGAAAGGCCCAGATTGCACCGGCGCGAAACCAGAAGGCGGCATCCATGGAGCTCGCTCCTTTCGTGAAGATCCACGAATCTCTTGATTCTATCGCATGGTGTTCGTTGGAGCCATCCGGCCGCGAGTCTGGCATGGTCTAGCGGCAAAGCGCGGGCGTGCGCCAGGGGGGTGGAACGCCGGGCACGACGAGCGCGCGGACTTCAGCCGCCAGGAACAGTGAACCGGTCACGCAAATGAGGCCGTCCCGCGGTGTGACCAGGCGGGCGAGCTCGAGCGCGGCGGCAGGATCGGGCGTGACGGCGGCGCCTCGTCCCAGCTCGGCAAGCGCGAGCATGACTTCCTCAGGCGGTGTCGCGCGGGGGTTATGCACATAGCGGGTAATGATAATTTCATCAAACAAGGGTGCAAGCGCCTGGATCTGGCCTGTGAGATCCTTTTCGCGCGTCGTGCCGAAGACGAGCGTGCGGTGCGTGGGGGGGAAATTCTCGCGGAGCGCGGCCGCGA
>DAIDHX010000111.1 GCA_027451885.1 Planctomycetales bacterium | reverse complement strand
GTCCGCCCTGCTTTTCGCGCTTCTTTTGGTTCGCGTCGTCGCCTTGCACGGACTGGGCCTCGGGCGTCCCGCGCGAGGCGAGCCCATAGCCGATCTTCACAAGCGCGCTTGCAAGCGCGTTCGGGTTGCCGGTCGCATTGCCGGCGAAGCGATCGGCGTAATACTCGCGGCAGCGGCTGAACCAGAGCACCAGGTACTCGCTCACGATGTAGAGCACGTAGGCCCCGACGGCGACGGCGATACGATAGCTGCCATTCTTGTCGTTGTCGCGTCCGCCGCTCTCAAGCGCGGTGCGGTAAAGGAAATAGAGCAGGAGCGGCACAAGCTGGACGATGGTCATGAGCGCCATGTCCCAGTTTTTACCGTGGCCCATCTCGTGGGCGACGACCGCCTCGACCTCGTGCGGCTCGAGCAGGTCGAGAATTCCCTGGGTGATCACGATGCGCATGTCGCGGGGGGTGCGCCCGTAGGTGAAGGCGTTGGGTGCGCCATCGTGGATGAGGCCGAAGGCGGGTACGGGCATGCGGTTCTCGGCGGCGACGCGTGTGACGAACTGGGCCAGATGCGGGGGCAACTGGCCAGGCTCGAGCCAGGAGAAGCGATAGATCCAGCGCAGGGTGAGATCCATGAGCCAGGGGCCGAGCAGGTACTGGAGCACGATGATCACGACGCCGATGCCGACGGCGAGCAGGGGCGTGAGTACGTTGAGCTGCGCCAGGGTGATGAGCACGAGGCCGAGCATGGCGTAGAGCAAGGCGAGCATTCCGACGGAGCGGAGCACGAGATTCGGCAGCGGCAGGAAGCCTGAGGACAGGTCGCGGATTCGCGCGTGCGCGGCCTCGCCCTGTTCTGAGTGCGCCTGCTCCCAGGCGGTCTCGAAGATCGGCGGGGGTGGGCTTTCGGCGGCGGGGCCGAAGGTGCGTGCGTCGGCCGCGAGTGCGCGATCGAGCTCGCCGTGGTCGAACCAGAAGCCCTCGCACTGGGGGCAGCGATCGACCTCGAGGCCGTTTTCGAGGAAGGGGATCGGCGTGAGTGGCACGGCGCAGCGCGGGCAGGAGCGGGGCGATCCAGCCGGCGTGGCGGCCGCGCGCGCGAGAGCGGCCTCAAGCGCCCGCGGCTCCGCGCTCCATTCGAAAAACTCCCCGCGGTCCAGCCACACCCCCTTGCACGTCTTGCAGCGATCGACCAGCACGCCCCCGCGCGCAAGCGCTTCAACCATCGACGCCGTGTTGCACCTGGGACACTTCATTGCCGAGCATCTCCCGTTTCGAGCCAGGGCTCGACCGCGCGGAACGCGCATACTCCACCAGGTTCTGATCCGATGTGGTCGAATCAGAAGAGATTCGCCGCTTGCGCGCGACTATTCAAGTAGACCGCCCCCAGGTTTCGGCCGCAACACTCCGCCCACACGGCGGGGCGTTGACGTCTGGAGGACGCCTGACCGACAATGCCGATCAGATCAAGGAGACGCTCATGAATCGGCGGACATTTCTGGCGGCGACGGCGGCATCGAGTCTTCCCTGGTACGGGAATCCGCGCGCAGTCCGGGCGCAGGATGACTCGCGCACCTTCGCCACGCCCGCGGAAGCGGCCAGATCGCCCCGGGAAGAGCTGGCCTACGTGATCGGCGTCCGCGTTGGGACCGCGAAGGGCAAGCCCGACTATCTGGCCACGATCGACCTGGATCCGAAATCGCCCACGTTCAGCCAGGTGATTCACCGGCTCGAGATGCCCAATGCCGGCGACGAGCTGCACCATTTTGGTTGGAACGCATGCGCGAGCTGCCACGGCACGCGCGGGCGGCGGTATCTGATCTTGCCGGGCTTGCTCTCGAGCCGCATTCACATCGTCGACACGGCCGACCCCAGGCGGCCCAGGCTCTTCAAGGTGATCGAGCCCGAGGAGGTCGTGCGCAAGTCAAGGCTCACCGGTCCGCACACCGTGCATTGCTTGCCGGACGGCAAGGTGATGATCTCGATGCTCGGCAACGAGAAGGGAGACGCGCCCGGCGGCTTCTTGTTGCTGGACGACCAGTTCGAGGTGGTGGGCCGGTGGGAAGCCTCGAACGCGGGGATGGAGTACAACTACGACTTCTGGTACCAGCCGCGGCAAGGGGTGATGGTGAGCAGCGAATGGGCGGCGCCGAATACCATTCGCAACGGCTTTCGGCCAGCGGACGTGCAGGCCGGGCGGTATGGCCGCAGACTTCATTTCTGGGACTGGGAAACGAAGCGCGTGATGCAATCGATCGATCTGGGCGAGGCCGGGTTGATCCCGCTCGAGGTGCGTTTTCACCACGATCCCGCGAGCAGCCACGGATTCGTGGGCGCAGCACTCTCCAGCAAGATCTGGCACTACTTCAAGGATCAGGGGTCGAGCCAGTGGAAGGCCGAGCAGGTGGTCGAGGTCCCCGCGCGGCAGGTTGCGGGCCAGGGCGCTCCCGTGCCAGGGCTGATCACGGACATCGTGCTTGCGCTCGACGATCGCTGGCTCTATCTTGCGAACTGGCTGCACGGCGACGTGCGGCAGTACGACGTGACCGATCCTGCGAAGCCGCGGCTGGCGGGGCAGGTCTGGCTGGGCGGCCTGGTGGGCGAACCGTCCGCGATCGCCGAACGCAAGATGACGGGCGGCCCGCAGATGCTCCAGCTTAGCCTCGATGGCAAAAGGCTCTACGTCACGAACTCGCTTTTTAGCATCTGGGACGACCAGTTTTATCCGGACATGGCCCAGAAGGGCTCTTACCTGGCGCGGATCGACTGCGACACGGTCAAGGGGGGCATGAGCGTTGATCCGCGGTTCTTTGTGGACTTCGGCAAGGAGCCGGGCGGCCCGTCTCGCGCCCACGAGATCCGCTTTCCGTACGGCGATTCGACGTCCGATATCTGGACGTAACGGCCTGCGCCCAGCCGGCCGGGCGTTGACGCCTCGCGCGTGGCTGCTCCAGAATACGCCTGAGAGTCCAGGCCCCGCCAGGCATGCCGCATGCCCTGGCGCCCTGGCGCGAACCAGGCGCACGGAAGGAGTGGAGAAGCCGATGAGGAGCGTGGCGAGTCTTCGTTGGACCAGGGTTCGGCGCGTGGCGGCACAGGGCTTGATCGCGGCGGCGATCACCGCGTGGCTCGGCGCGCCCGCGAGCGCACAGACGCTCAAGTGGAAGTTCAAGGCGGGCGAATCGTTTGTTTACGCGCTCGAGGAAAAGGTCGCCCAGGACACCAAGGTCTCCGACCGCGACGTCAAGTCCACCCGCGCGCAAAGCATCCAGATGACCTGGACCGTGAACTCCCTGACGCCCGAGGGAGACGCGGCGATCACCGTGCGCATCGATCGTGTGCATTTGAAAATCAATCAACCTCCTTACCAGGCGTTCGAGTTCGATTCCAGGAGCGATAAGACCGACCAGGTTGAACCCTTCGGCTCGATCGCCAAGCAGGTGAAGGCCATGGTTGGTGCGGAGTACACGTTTGTGATGAAGCCCACGGGAGCGGTCGACCAGTTCAAGATCCCGCCCGACACGGTGAAGAAGCTCAAGGAAGGCATGCCGGCCGAGGCGGCCGCGCAAGGGGATTTTTCGGAGCAGGCGCTGCTCGACATGCTCAAGCAGACGAATCCGCCGGCCTTTCCCGAGGGGGAGCTCAAGCCCAAACAGGCGTGGGCCGCGAAGCCGGCCCGGATCAACTCGCCGCCGCTGGGGACCATGGTGGTCGACAAGAGCTACACCTTCCAGGGGATGGACGCGCAGGCACCCTCGGTCGCGCTCGTTGACACTGAAACAAAGGTTGCGCTTGAGTCGAGCGACGCAGGTGGATTTTCGGCCAAGATCAAATCGCAGCAGGGCCGGGGCCGGCTCGATTTCGATCTCGCCGCGGGACGGGTCGTGGCCACGTCGCTGGTTCAGAAGATGGAACTTTCGATCGCCGGACCAATGAACCAGGTGATCGAGCAGACGACGGAAACGACGTCGACGATGAAGCTCGTGAAGTAACGGGGCAGTACTAGGCGAGGCCGTGCTTGCGGAGCTTGCTGAAGAAGGTGCTCCGGGGCATGCCCAGCAGCCTGGCGGCGGTGCTTTTGTTGCCGCCGGCCTCGCGGAGCGCATCGCGAAGCCGCTCGATTTCGTAGGCTGTGTAGTCGGAGTTCCAGTCGTCGGCGTGCGCGGGATTGTTGCGCGAAAGCGGTTCTTCGTAGCTGGAGCGATCGCCGCGCATGGCCTCAGCGCGGGTGGTGAAAGTGTGCGCGCCCGCTCCGGTCGCGTAGGTCGCGGCGGAACGCGCCCGCGGGCGCAGCCTGCGCGGTTGGCGGATCTCGGGCGGCAGGTCGGCGAGCACAACCGCGGGACCATCGGCCATCACGATCGCCCGCTCCATCACGTTCTCCAGCTCACGGATATTCCCCGGCCAGGGATAGGAGAGAAGCGCACTCACCGTCTCGGGGTCGAGATGCGTTACCAGCTTGCCGGTCTTGCGCCCATGAGTGCGCAGGAAATGGAGCGCGAGGTCCAGGATGTCTTCCTTGCGTTCACGGAGCGTGGGCACGGGCAGATGGATCACATTGAGGCGGTAGTAGAGATCCTCGCGAAACCGGCCGGTGGCGATGAGCTCCTCGAGATTCTGGTGTGTTGCCGCCAGGATGCGTACATCGACCTTGACCGGTTGGGAGCTGCCCACGCGTTCGAAGGTGGATTCCTGGAGCACGCGCAGGAGCTTGGTTTGAACCTCGAGATTGACGTCGCCGATCTCGTCGAGGAAAAGCGTGCCCTGGTCGGCCTGTTCAAAGCGCCCAATGCGATCGCGATCCGCGCCTGTGAAGGCCCCCCGAACATGGCCGAAGAGCTCGCTTTCGAGCAAGTTTTGCGAGAGAGCAGCGCAGTGCACCTTGACGAAATGGCGGCCTGCGCGGGGGCTGGCGGCGTGGATGGCTGCCGCCAGCAGCTCCTTGCCGGTGCCGCTTTCGCCGCGGATCAGCACGGCAGAGGAACTGGCGGCAACCTTGCGCGCCATGACGATCATGGTGCTCACGCTTGGGCTGCGCCCCTTGATCGACTCGAAGGGATCGTGCTCGTCGGCCTGCGGCTCGCCACTGGACGCCGCCTGCGGCGGCTGCAATCCCTCGGACTCTCGGCGGCGGATCGCACGATCCTTGAGCTGATCCTGCAGAACGAGAATCCTGCGCTGTTGTTCGGCGATCTTCTCGACCTTGTTGCGGAGCTCGTGGTTCAGCCGCTCGAGCGTCTGCTGGATGTCCGCGGAATGCAGCACCAGCGTGGCCACGGAGCCAAGCGCGCCCAGGAACGCCAGCTCCTCATCCTCGTAGGGCATGCCGCTGGTCTTGGGGCCGAGCACAAGCACGCCGGCAAGGCCGCCATCACCGCCTAAACCCGCCGCCGCTTCACCCCCAAGCGCGATCATGGCGTCGGTGGCGGGGTCGGAAGATCCCGCAAGCCCGCGCGGGTGCGAGAGCCTGAGCGTCGGCGTGGTCTGCAACCGCTGCGCCAGGGGATGGTCCAGCCGCAACAGTTGCTCGTCGGGCGCGGGGCCGTAAGACGCGGTCAGCGCAAGCCCGCGCCCCTGCGCATCGCCCAGGTAAAGCGCACCCCATTCGAGCCGCAACACCTCCGCCGCCGCCTCGAGCAAACGCCGGCCGAGCGTGCCGCGATCGATCAGGCTGCCCACCGCCATCCGCATCTTTTGCATCGCCCGGTCGAACTTGTACTTCTCGCGGAAGAACTGGCGATCAATCACGCGCTGAAACCGCCCACGCACCACCTCCGAAAGGATGAGCACGAAGATCGCCGAAACCGCGGCCGTCATCGCCCCCCGCGAGGTCGCGTGCGTGGCGAAAAGCTGGTCGCCAATCAGCTTGCCGCTCACAAGCAGAAGGCATGAATAGGTAATCCCCGCCGCCAGGCTCAGCGCGAAGTAAACCACCCCTCGGTTGACGATCTCCTCAACCTGCATGAGCTTGTAGCGCGTGATGCTAAACGCATGCGCCATGGTGTAAAGCAGCGAGACGCCGAACATCGGCCACGCGGCGTTGTCACGCCCCAGCGAGGCGGGATCTCGCCATGCCTGCTCGACCACGTAACCGATCAGGAAAAGCGCGATCAGCGAGGCCAGAAAGATCCACTGGACCTGGCTGCGTTCGGAGCGATTGCGGGCATTGCGGAAGCTCCAGCCGATGCAGAGCACACAACCGATAAAGAGCAGCGACGCCACACCGATGTAACCGAGCGCCAGCGACCGCAACACCCGGAAGACGGCGGTGGCCTGGTCAAGACCGGCGATCCCTCCCAGGTAACGTGCCAGGAGCATCGTGCTCCAGAGCGCAGCCAGATACGCCAGGGGGGCGCCATAAAGAAGAAGCAACACCAGTCGCTGCCTGCGCTGAAGGAGCGGATTGGGGCGAGGGAACTCGAGATAAAAGTGCAGGTTGACCACCGGTACGAACACCGCGAACGCCACGAACGGATAGATCAACCAGGGCTCGCCCACAATCTCCGTCCAGTGGTAGCCCCCCATGTAGGCGCCCACCGTGACAATGCACATCACAAAGAAGATTCGTGCCGACGCGTCGTCCGGGCGCTTCCAGAAAACGCGGGCGCCGATCGCAAAGATCAGGAGCTCCTGCAAGAACCACACGCACGACCAGAAGTACGTCCAGGTCGGCGGGTATTGCACCTCGACGCGTGAAGAATGCGTAGCGCCTGTTGCAGCATCCGTCCAGCGTGCGTCGACGGTCTGGCCAACCAAATCACCCAGGCCGCGGAGCGCGCGGATGTAATCGGAATAGCTGTCGTCACGGATCTGGAACTGGCCGATCGAAAGCAGCGAATCCCCGACGTGAGGCCGCTCGTCGAGCCAGTTGTAATCGGGTGGGATCTCCTCCTCGATCTTGGTTCCGAACATGCAGCGCACGCCGATGGTGCCCATCCAGGCGACGTGAGCAAGCACCGCGATCGAATAGACCATGACCAGCAAGGAGCAGGTGATCCAAAGCGCGCGCGACATCGCACGTTGCCTCGCCGCTCGGGGAGAGGTCCGCGATGCCCTGGCCCCGTGATCGATCGAGCTCCAGCGCTGCTCCCGCGCAGCGGAGTCCCAGCCCAGGTCGCCCGGCCAGTCGTCCTCAACCGGGTACAGCGAATCCAGATTCGCCAAGCCTTTCTCCCCTCAAGTCGATGATGACTCATGGTCGGGTGCGAGAGATCCATTTCACCATACCAGAGGAGCGCGCGTTCTCCTAGTGTTCGTTAGCGAAATCTCAACATTGATCGGCGCTAACGGCGCCTTTCGGCGCTCAGGGCGGTTCTGGTTCTGGTGCCGAGGCAAGCCATGAAAAAGAGAACAGAGGATTTCACTCGCGATTCATTCCTGGTAGGTCGGGCAAGGCTTATGTGAGGATACGTCGAATGGGTAATTTGTATTAGTTTTGTTTGGCGGCTTCTGGAAGGATTGTCGACCTCCAGCGCCGATGTTTCGGCGCGCCGAGGGGCGCAACCAGGGCGTTTGGGATCGCGTTCTGGGCGATTCCGTCCTGGTCTGTTGACCAATCGGAGCCATGGGCACGAAAGATGCATTGTAGAAGCGGTAAGGAGATCGAGATCGGACTTGCGATGCCCTGGGTGGATTGAACCTGGGATCGAGGGATTCGATTGATCCTCGTGTCTGGCGCACCGAGTGATTTCAGCATCGGGCCGGGATGGACGATCGGCTCAACGAGGTTGCAACATGCGGCTCTCTGCGAAATGGGAATCGGCCTGGATGGTGGAGCGTTCCTGGGCTGAGGGGGTATGCCGGGAACGTATCGATCTGGGAGGGGAGTGGGTTGAAGTGGCCCGCATGGGTCGCGGCGAGCCGCTCGTGGTGGTGCCGGGGTTGGCGGGCGGCTGGCGGATGGTGATGCCGCTCATGCGGATGCTGGCCCGGCATTTCGAGGTTTTTGCCTATAGCCCTCGAGGTGATCGCTCGGTGATGGGTGTGGGCCAGCTTGAGGGGCGCAGGGTGCAGGATATTTCGGGCCATGCCCGTGATCTGGCATCCTTGATCGCACATCTCGGGCTGGAGAGTGCTCATCTTCTGGGCGTGTCCTTCGGAGGCGCGGTGGCGCTTGAGGCGGCGATTGAGTATCCGCACCGCGTGACCTCGCTGATTGTCAGCGGTGCCGAGGCGCGGTTTCATTCAACCATTGGCTCGCGGATTGCGCGGCGCGTTCTGGAGCGGTTCCCGCTCCCGTCCGACAGCGGGTTCGTGAACCAGTTCTTCAACTTGCTCTACGCCAGCAAGCCTGAGCCGGGTCCGTTGTTTGATTTCGTGGTCTCGCGGATCTGGGAAACGGATCAAAGCGTGATGGCGGATCGGCTCGCTCAGCTTGAGACGTTCGACGTTTCGTCCCGGCTTTGGAAGCTTGCCGCGCCTGTGCTTGTGGTTGCGGGCGGCCGGGACGTGATCGTGCCCACCGCAAGGCAGCGTGCGCTGGCGCAGGAGATCCCGGGCGCGGTATTCGAGACCATGAGCGACGCGGGCCACATCGGCTTCCTGACGCATCGTGGCGAATTCTCGCGGCTGGTCAAGCGGCATCTCGATCGGGTTCGTGCGGCGGCCTAGGCGCCTGGGCTTTTTCGCAAACGCAGGCGTGCGATTACCAGGCTGTGGTGATCACCCTGGCAGTTTGCCGAGCCGCTCCACCAGCGCATCGAATGTGGATTCGGCGTCTGCGTCGTAAACCAGCCGTGCAGGCGTGCCAACGATCCGGCTTGCGCCTTGCTCAAGCAAGGGGCGGCGGCAGCCGGCAAGTTCGGCGGCGGGCAGAATCGCCGTGATTCGCCAGCCGGGCTCACCGGTCTCGAGCTCGACTGGCCCGGCGGCGATCTGGCGGCCCGCGCGGGCCTTGAGGATCTCGGCCGCGTGTGCGGCGGGGTCGCTGGCATCGCCCGCGTTTCGGCCAACCACCTCGACCAGCACGCGCTGATCGGCCGCGCGCACGCCGTCGATGGCGTCGAGCAGCCGGGCCAGCGAGCCTGTGCCTCCTTCGCGTGCAAGCTGGGCGAGGCTCCGCGCATGGCCGACAAGGCTCGCGGTCGATTCGAGCACGGTGCCCCCTTCGATCTCGCGCAGGCGGTTGTCCTTGAGCGTCGTCCCGGAACTGGTGAGATCGACGATCACGTCCGAGATGCCCAGGCTTGGGTGGAGCTCAAGCGCGCCTTCGGAATGGATGAGCTGATAGTGGAAGATCCCGTGCTTGCGAAAGAAGCGGCGGGTGAGTGCGGGATACTTGGTGGAAACGCGGAAGCCGCGCCCGGATGCCTTGAATTCCGTGGTGAGGTCGACGAGATCGAGCACATGGCTCACGTCGATCCAGCTTTCCGGAACCGCGACGGTGAGGCGGCAGCCGCCGTAGCCCAGATCAGGGGCGACGACGACCGCGGCGTTCGAGTCGGCGGCGTGTTCCGCGAAGACGTCGAGCCCAGTCACGCCAAGGTGACAGCGCCCTTCCTGGGCCTGGATGGCGATGTCGGTGGGGCGCATGAAGACGACGTGGAACCTGGAATGCCCGACGATCGACGCTTCATACTGGCGGTCGCTCAAGCGCCTGACCTTGTAGCCGGCGGTCTTGAGCAGATCCATTGCGCCTTCGTGGAGCTGCCCCTTGGAAGGCAGCGCCAGGCGGATTGGGTCGCGCGGGGTGTCGATCATGGCCGCGGGCTCCGGGCGGTTGCTGGGTTTGTGGCGTTCGGGCTCATGGCTCAACCCCGCGCTGGCGGCAAGCCTCCGCGAGGCGTTCGAGCCCGAAGGCAAAGCCCGCGCCGGGGTCGTTGCGGATGCTGCCGAGCACGCTGGCGAGCCCGTCATAACGCCCACCGCCGCAGACCTCGATGGGACCCGACGGCGTCTCGATGGTGATCGCGAAGATGGTCTGGGAGTAAAAGCCGATGCCGCGGCTGAAACCCAGGTCAAGCTCGATGTGCTCGGCCGCCACACCCTGCTGGCCGAGCTGATCGACGAGCTCAGTGAGTGTTTCGATCGCCTCGGGCGTGGAGGAAGTCCACTGGTTCTTGAGCTTTTTGAGCACGCCCGGCGCGGGGCCCTTGAGTGCGGCGATCGCCTCGATGCGCTCACGCAGGTCGGCGAGTGCGTCGGAGAGTGTGTGGTCGAGGCGCCATTTGTCGCGGAGGCGATGGATGATCTCGGGGCCGGACCGGCGGCCTACAACGCGGGGGACGAGCTGGCGAAAGAGCCGGTCGACTCCCTGATCATCGGCCTGTTCCACGGCCGGCACCACTTCCTCGGCCTCAACGCCGGACCGCAGCCACGCGGTCAAGCGCTCAAGCGCCAGGTCGAGCGATTGCACGCCGTGGCCGTCGGCGGCGGCTGCGCTGAGCATCTCGACAAGCGAGCCCGCGGCCGTGCGCGGCAAACCGGTCTCGGCAAGAAGATCGAGGATCACGCCGACATGGCCGATGCGTGGGCCGGTGCAGGGGAGTTTGAGCTCGGCCAGGGTGCGGCAGGCGAGCCCAATGACTTCCGCGTCGCCCGCCGGGCCAGGCAGGCCAATTTGCTCCACGCCCACCTGGGTGAACTCGCGGAGCCGGTCGCCGCCGAGGTCGCTCTCGTAGCGGAAGACGGGACCGCTCGAGCACACGCGCCACGGCAACGGCAGCTCGCCCGCGGCCGCGACGTACGCACGCACGATGCCGGCTGTCAGCTCCGGACGCAGGCACAGACCGGACGCCCCATCGCCCCCTAGCTCGAAAAGGCGGGACACAATCCCCGCGCCACTTTTGCGCGAATGCAGCTCGGTGAGCTCGAGTATCGGCGTGCGGATCGGCTGGTAGCCCGCTTGCTCGAACCGACTTAACAACCGGTGTTCGAGTGCGCGGATCCGCGTAAACTCCCCCGGCAAGAAGTCGCGCGTTCCCCGCGCCTGGTCGACCGGAAGCTCCTTGTGCGTACCCCTCGCGCCGGTCACTTGGACGCCCTTTCGCGTTTGATTACCTCGAGCGCGCTTTCGACCGAGTCTTCCAGGACCGAGCAGTCGAGCCCGCGGTCCTCCTTGCGCGTTTGCAGGTCGCGCAAATTAAAGGTGCCGGCTTTTTCCTCGTCTGGGCCCACGATCACGGCCAGCGCACGGCCGCGTTCCGAGCCATACTGCATCTGCTTGCCGATCGAGATCGGCTCGGGATAGACCTCCGCGCCAATGCCTGCCACCCGCAGCCGGGCGGCGAGGCCGAATGGGGTTGTGGCACGGGTGCCAGGGAAATAGGCCACCAGGACTGGCGTGGGGGAAAGATCCGAGCCCATGCGCCTGGCTTCCTCGAGCACGGTGAGCAGGCGATCCAGGCCGATCGACGCGCCCACGCCGGGGAGCTTGCGGCTCGTGAAGAGGCTCGCCAGGTTGTCGTAGCGCCCGCCGGACGCCACGCTGCCGAACGATTCGTAGCCGTCGATCGTGGTTTCGTAAACGACCCCGGTGTAATAATCGAGCCCGCGCGCGAGCCCCAGGTCGACGACCACGCGTCCTGGTGGCGAGGCGGACTCGAGCAGGTCGAGCACGAGGTTCAGATACTCCACCCCCTCGCGGACCCGCTTCATGGGGGCGATCGCCGCGGTTGCCGTGGCCAGGGCGTCGCGGCCGCCTCGGCCCTGTTCGGCGAAGTCGAGCACCCGCGCGGCCTGCTCGTCCGAAAGCCCCGCGCCCCCAGACGAGGACTCGCGCGCAAGCTCGCTGGCAACCGACTCCCGACCAACCTTTGCCAGCCGATCAAGCGCCCGCAGTACCGGTCCGGATCGGTCGGCAAGTCCCAGGCTCTCGAGCAAACCGTCGAGCACGCCGCGGTGATTGATCACGATCGTGAACCCCCCCGCGCCCGCCAGGCTGAGCGCGGACGCAATCACAAGCGCTGTCTCCGCATCCGCCAGCGGACTCTCAGAGCCTATCGTGTCGAAGTCGCACTGCGTGAACTCACGGAATCGGCCCTTGGCCGGTCGTTCACCCCGGAAGACCGAGCCTATCGCATAACGCTTGAACGGGAATCCGAGCTCGTTTTCGTGACGCGCGGCAAAGCGAGCAAGCGGTACGGTGAGATCGAACCGGAGCGCCAGCTCGCCGGGCGTGCCCCCCTTGTTCGTCACCTCAAAAATCTGCCGCAAGACCTCGTCGGAGCCTGCGCCCTTGCCAGTGAGAACCTCCATGCGCTCAATGTGGGGCGTCTCGATCGGCACGAAGCCGAAGCGCGCGAATGTCTCGCGGAACCGGCTGAGGATCCGCTCTCGAGGAATCGCGGCTCGGGGCAAAAGGTCCCGCAGTCCGCTGGCCACGCGGGGGTCGATCATGACGCTCGCTTCTCGCTTCCACTCGGATTCACCCACAAAGCGCGGGCATGCAATCGCCTCGTGTCGCCTGGGGACACGACGCCGGGGGATTGTACCATCCGAACGGCCCCAGGTTCATGCCGCGCGGAGCTCTGAGGAGCGGAACGGCTCGAATCACGGATGCAGAGGACTCGGCCCGGGGCGCGATGCATAGCGCCCGCCTGAGTCCCTGGCAATTTGCTTGAGCTGGTCGCCGCCCAGCCCACCGGCCAGGTCGACGCAGTGGATCGGGATCTTGTGGCGGTTGATCCGGCCGATTTCGTCGACGGACCCCGGGGGGAAGGCGCCGTCGGAGAGTAGAAAGACGGCGTCGGGTCTGAGTCCTAGCGCGCGGCGCATCGCGGGGCGAGGATCGGTGCCGCCGCCCGGCTCCAGCATATCGAGCCAGGTGCGCATCAGGCTTTTGGAGTCAAAGTCGGCCGGGCGGGGGATCGGTCCGCCGGGCATCGCCATCGCCTCCTCGTCGTAGAAAATCACCTCAAACTTCTGCGGCGCCTTGAGCGCATTCACGCTTCTCCGCAGCTCCATTGTCGCCCTCGCGAAACGGTTTTCGTCGAGCATGCTTCCAGAGCCATCGATCACATAGACGAAGAACTGTCCCCTGGCCCGAATCCCAAAGAACGACGCCTGCCGCCAGGGGGGGATCTGGCTCCAGTCGAGCGGCTCGCTGTACCGGTCCGCCGGGGGTGCGTCCGGCGCCATCAGAAATGGGCTTTTGCGCTTTTCCATCTCCTCCCGCGTCAGCACGCGCACCGGCGCGGGGGCGGCGGCTCGCGGCGCCGGCCTGGAAGCAGGTTTTGCCTGCCCGGCAGATTTTGCCTGCGCGCCGGGTCTGGTCTGCCCGCCCGGTTTGGTCTGCGGCAGCGTGGTTTTTGGCCGCGGCTGGGCCTGGGGCGGGCTCGCGCTTTGCTGCGTGGACTTCGCGGCGGGCGGCGAGAGCGCCTGAGGCGTGTCACCCTTCGCCTGGCCGGCGAGATTGAAAGCCAAAATGACCGCCGCGGCGTGGATCACATTCGGCCTCCAGGTACAGTGCGAACCGGCTGCCCAGGTCTTTCCGAGCCGCCCTCTAGGATGCCGCGCAACTCGCCTATAGAATCAATGTGTCGTTCTCTCGCAAAGTTAACGCAACAGTTTTCATCAGTTCCAGCGTGCATGCTGACGAAACGGATTATACCCTGTCTGGATGTCGATCGCGGCCGGGTCGTCAAGGGAACAAAGTTCCTCGACTTGAACGACGCGGGTGATCCCGTGGAAACCGCGGCGCGATACGACCAGGAAGGCGCGGACGAGCTCGTGTTCCTGGATGTCTCCGCCAGCCACGAGAACCGCGCCATCCTGCTTGACGTGGTGGAGCGCACCGCGGAGGTGTGTTTCATGCCGCTCACCGTGGGGGGCGGTGTGCGAACCGTCGACGACGTGCGGACCTTGCTCAGTGCTGGGGCGGACAAGGTGTCGATCAATTCGGCGGCGGTGCGCGAGCCGGATCTGGTGTCGCGTGCGGCGAAGCGGTTCGGCAGCCAGTGCATTGTGGTGAACATCGACCCCAAACGGGTCATGCGGGATGGCCGCGAATCCTGGGAAGTGCATATCAACGGCGGCCGGATTGGCACGGGGCTCGAGGCCGTTGCCTGGGCACGCGAGATGGAGCGCAGAGGCGCGGGCGAAATTGTGCTCACCTGCATGGATTCCGACGGCACCCGGAACGGCTATGATCTCGAAATGACGCGTGCGGTGAGCGACGCGGTGTCGATCCCTGTGGTGGCGTCTGGCGGCGCTGGGAATCCCGAGCATCTCCGCGCAGCGCTTGTCGAAGGGGGCGCAAGCGCAGCGCTCGCCGCCAGTATTTTTCACTTTCGCGAATACTCGATCGAGGAAACCAAAAACTACCTGGCTGCCCATGGTGTTCCCGTTCGACGCATCGCCCCCCACAAAGTAAACTGAATCCACGCGGAATCAACGAGCTCCGAAACCCAGGATCGAGAGGAAGACGAGCATGGCAACGGCCATCGAAGCCCCGGTCGAGGCGCTACCCAATGAGCCCGAGGCGAACAAGCTGTTCCGCATGGTGATGAAGTACAAGGGATCCGACCTGCACATGAAGGTCGGCATGCCCCCGGCGATGCGTTTGGCCGGCGTGCTGCGGTACATGCAGCTACCGGTGCTGAGCATTGCCGACATGGAGCGGCTCATGTATCCGCTGCTCTCGGAGCGGCAGCGGAGAATCCTCGAAGAAACAGGTGGCATCGATTACGCCCATATCGTCGTCGACGGCGAGATCGAGACCCGGTTTCGCGTCAACCTGTTCAAGCAGCGCGGCCGCCTGAGCCTGGTCGCCCGCCGCGTCAATAACTCGATTCCAAACTTCGAGGGCCTGGGCCTGCCCGAGGTGCTGGGCGATATCTCCGGATATGATCAGGGCATCATTATCCTCGCAGGCGTGACCGGGAGCGGTAAGTCGACCACCATCGCCTCAATGCTCCAGTATGTCAACGAGCGCGAACGCTACCATATCGTCACCATCGAGGACCCGATCGAATACACCTTCAAGGACGACAAGTCGATCATCAATCAGCGCGAGGTCGGCATCGACGTGTGCGACTGGGAAACCGCCCTGAAGCACGCGGTGCGGCAAGATCCCGACATCATCCTGGTGGGTGAAATGCGCGACCGCGACACGTTCAGTGCAGCGCTGCACGCGGCCGAAACCGGCCACCTGGTCTTCGGAACCATCCACGCCTCGAGCGCCCCTTCCACGATCAGCCGCATCCTCGACCTCTTCCCGCGGGATATGCACTCCGCGATGCGTCAGAACCTGGCGTTCAATCTCAAGGCGATCATCGCCCAGAAGTTGCTGCCGACCACCAAGGAGCTTGCGGCCAAGGGGCAGTCGCGCGTGCCCACCTGCGAGATTCTGCGGATGAATCCCACCGTCAAGAAGCTGATCCTGAACGAGGAAGACACCAAGCTGGCCGACGCGATCCGGATCGGTAAGGACGAGGGGATGATGGACTTCACGGAGAGCCTCAAGCAGCTTGTGCAGGCTGAGAAGATCGAGCGCGGCACCGCATTCGAGGTCGCGCCGAGCCCCGAGGCTTTGAAAATGGCGCTCAAAGGGATTACGATCGCTCAACCTGGTATTCTTTGAGAGACGAGCCCGGGCGCGGGCTGGCGGGCGAACAGGCCGCCGTTTCAGCTCGCGTCGAGGGCGCCTTGTAAGGTTTCGCTCCGGCCGGGGCGGCCCGGGTCGCGTCGCCCCATCCCAAACGCTCGCGCCGGCCACGCCGCCGTCGGATCGATCCAGCGGATGATCGCCGTGTTTCGCTCCCAAGAAAGGTGAAGAATGACTCGTCCGCTCCTCGCGCTCGCGGCCTTCCTGGGCGTTCTGCTGTTCCTCGCCGCTGACCTTTCCGCCGCCGAGACCCCCGCGCTCGTTCTCGCCCAGGCGCCGAACGTCCAACGCGGCACCGGCTTCTATCTCAACCTCTACAAGTTCATCCCGGTCCTCGTGGTCTATTTGCTCTGGGCCTGGAGCACACACTGGGTTGAGGTCGATACCAAGGAGCTCAATAACCTCAAGTTCGGCATCTGGAACAGCGTGGTCTTCTTCTCGGGCGTGCTCGGGCTCTTCCTGGTTTTCGCAATCCCCATCTATGCCATCGGAGTCTCGCTGCTCGCGATTCTCTACCTCGTGCCGATCTTTGTTTATGTTTACGCGCGGAACCAGACCGTTCCCGACGACCAGAAGGTGCTCACGCCCTATCACTTCGGCGAGCTGGCGAACGACATGCTCTTTCGCCTGGGTACCAAGCCCCTGTTCAATCGCGATGTGACCTCAGCAGACCGGGCGGGACCGCCAATCACGTTCATCGGCAAATCGCAGGGCACGAACCGGGAAGATCCCTCGCGGGTCAGCCAGGCCGAGGAGTCGCACTCATTCATGGCGGCCAAGGAGCTCGTCTACGACGCAGTGCTCCGCCGCGCCACCGATATCCACCTGGAGCCGACCACCGAGCAGGTCTCAGTGCGATATCGCATCGACGGCATCCTGCACTCGGCCGAGCCCTTCGACCGCTCCACGGGAGACGCCGTGGTCAACGTGTTCAAGGTGCTCTCCGCGATGGATATCTCCGAGAAGCGTAAGCCGCAGGACGGCTCATTTGGGGCCAAATTACAGGCGCGCGATCTCGACTTCCGCGTGGCGACATCCGGCTCCAAGGCGGGTGAAAAGCTGGTCATGCGTATCCTCGACAACAGCTCGTCGGTGACCAAGCTCGAGGATCTGGGCATGCGGCCCAAGCTGGTCGAGCAGGTCCGCGGGGTCGTCACTCAACCGCATGGCATGTTTCTCTGTTGCGGTCCCACGGGCGCTGGTAAGTCCACCACGCTCTACGCCTCCCTCCGCGAGATCGACCGCTACCAGAAGAACATCATCACGGTCGAAGATCCAATCGAGTATCAACTCGATAACATCACCCAGATGGAGATCAACACCAAGTCGGGCCAGACGTTCGCCACCAGCCTGCGCTCGATCCTGCGGCAAGATCCCGACGTGATCATGATTGGTGAAATCCGCGACCAGGAAACCGCGTCTATCGCTTGCCAGGCGGCGAACACGGGGCACATGGTCTTCTCGACCGTGCACTCGAACGACGCCGTGACCGCGCTGTTCCGCTTGCTCGACCTGGGCGTTGAGCCGTTCATGATGGCGTCGGCCCTTTCGGCCGTGCTGGCGCAGCGGCTCGTGCGACTGCTCTGCGAAGCCTGCAAGGAGCCTTACAAGCCCAAGCCGGAGTTCCTCAAGAAGGCCAACTTGCCAGCGGAAAAGGTCGACGTCTTCTATCGCCGCCCCGAAAATCCCGAGCAGGTCTGCCAGCAGTGCGGCGGCACCGGCTACTTCGGCCGCACCGGCATTTACGAAATGATGGTGGTCACCGAGGCCATGCGCGACATGATTCGCGAGAATCCCTCGATCAACAAGATCAAGGCCGAGGCCCGCAAGGGAGGCATGATCTACTTGCAAGAAGACGGCCTGCGCCAGGTGATCCAGGGGCGCACCTCGATCGAAGAGCTCATGCGCGTGGTCAAGTAGATCCCTCGGCTGACCGAGATTCGCCCAAGATCAAACGGAAGAACGAGACCCGAGAGCGACAACATGGAAACGGTCATCAACCTGATCATCCTGGGGCTGACGCTGGGCCTGGCGTACGCGCTCACGAGCGAAGGGCTCTGGGGTGCAGCGCTCATGTTCTTCGACGTGGTTTTTGGCGGCATGATCGCGTTTAACTTTTACGAGCCGCTCGCCAAGCTGCTGGACGGCACCGGTATCAACTGGGGCTTTTCGGACACGCTGTGCATGATGGGCGTGTTCTGCGTGGCGACGGGCCTGTTGCGGATGACCACAGAGACAATCGCCCCCACGATGGTGCGGTTCCCGCCCGCGGTGTTCCACGCCGGCCGGTTGGTCTTTGGGCTTGCGGGCGCGGCGGTGACGATGGCGATCGTGATCCTTGCGTTTGAGGCCGCGCCCGTGCACAAGAAGGTCTTCAACGCCGTGGATTACCAGTCGCGGCCGCCCTTCAACATGGGTTTTGACCATCAGTGGCTGGGCTTCTTCCAGCACTCGACGGGTGCGGTCTTCGCGCGCTACGGCCAGGGAGGGCGCGACCCGTTCATGGAATACGGCAACGGTGCTGGGGGCCAGCGCTACTCCGTCAAGGTCTTTGACCCCCGCGCCGAGTGGCTGATCATCCGCCAGGAAGCGAGGCCGTATGGCACCGGCTCAATTCTTGAGGAATCGGGCGGTGGCGCTGCGCCAGCCGAGGGCGGTGGCGCTCAAGCCGGTGGCGCTCAAGCCGGAGGCGCACCAGGTGGAGGCGCACCAGGAGGTCCCGGCGGCGGTGGACCCCCAGGCGGCGGTGGACCCCCAGGCGGCGGCAGACGCGGCGGGCGCGGCGGGCCAGGTGGGCCCGGCTAAACGCGGCTCGTCCGCTCAGCCGCGATCACGTCGGCCATGACATCAGTGCTGCGCCGTACGCGGACCCTTCGCGTACGACACAACCTCCACCAGCTCGAACTTCGGACGCGATGTGAGCGTCGTCGGCGAAAACCGCGACATCACGCCCAGCCGATACACCGCAAGCTGTTTCGTTGTGGCCTCGAAGACATACACGACCGCGTTGCCAGTGCTCCCCGGGCCAGTCGCGCCGGTCGTCATCAAAAATCGCGGACGCGGCCCAGAGTCCAGATCCAGCTTGAAATCCGCAACCAGGTCGCGATCCTCAAAGCCCTCGATCATCTGCGTTCCGTTCACCGTCTGCTTCAGCGACGGAATGGCTGCCATCAGCCGCCCTTCCTTGTAGTCGAGCAGATAGACCGCCTCGAGCGGAATCGCTGACTTCGTCGCCTCGTCAAACCGCACAAATACAGGACCCGTGGTCACAATCGACTCGCCTGATCGATCACCACTACCGGCCAGCAGCGGCCTGGCGGACGTTCCCGCCAGTAGCCAGCCCAGAGTCACTCCGAATAAAACCGCGATCGCGACCTTGAGACTCATCCGGGAAGCCATGACGGGTCGACTCCTTTCGCCACGCTGGGCCTGATCCCAAAGCACCATTGTGCGGGATTCTGCGCAATCGCTCCATTCTCGTCTAGCTCAGCAGCGCGTGCGTGCGTGGGGTCGTGCTGCCTGAAGGCTGGAAGCCATCGACCAGCCTGGCGGAGTTTGGAACATCGGGGTTGGGAGGGATATGATACGATCAGACAGACGATCAACCGGCCTGGGATTGGGCCTTTTGAGGGATCGCCATGGTCGCGCACTGGTTGCACGTGATTGCCGTGAGCCTTGCCTGTCAGGTTCCCGCGCCCGCGGCGGGCGACCCGGCTCGTGAGCTTGAGCGGGCGCGTGCGGCGGTGCTTGCGGAAGAGGCCGCGGAAATCCGCGAGCTGGCCGATCAATTTGCCAAACGAGGAGATACGGAGGCCGCGAATCACCTCCGCGAGCGACTCACACAGCACGATCCCCCCGCGGGGGCGAGCCGATTCCACGTTTTGCCCGCGGTTGAGCCTGCGCCCGCCAGGAAGCCGGTCCGCGCACCGTGGCAAACCGCGCTCGAGGGGATTCAGGAACGGTCGGTGAAGTCACTTCGCGACCTTGTCCAGCGCGCGGCGAGGACGAATCCGCCAAGGTATTCGCTCGCGAGTAAATGCTTGTACGACATTCTGGAGCGCAGGCGAGACGATCCGGAGGCAAGGCGGCTTCTGGGGTTCATTCCGTATCAGAATGGCTGGGCGACGCCGTTCGCGGCCAGGCAGCTTGAAGCGGGACTGGTGGATCACAAGGTTTTCGGCTGGGTTAAAAAGGACTGGGTCGAGCATCTCGACAAGGGGGAACTGCCTGCTCCCTCGCGTGGGGGATCCCAGCGCACCACGCGCTGGCTGCCCGCGGCAGAGGCCGATCAGTTGCGTGCGCAGTGGAAACCTCCCTGGCAAATCAGCACCGAGCATTTCGAGATCCAGTCCAACGTGCCATTGTCCGAGGCGATCCGCTTCGGCCGCAGGCTGGAGGCTTTCCACCAGCTCTTCATGAACATCATGGCCGACGTGATCGGCGAAAGCGCGCCCGTGGCCCGCAGGCTGCGCGGTTCGCCCTCCAGCTCGGGTCCCGCCGCAAAACCCCATCTCGTTTACTACTTCGGGACAAAGCAGGAGTACGTCGACTATCTCACCCCGCGGCTCGGTGCCGAAATCGCACGCACGCTGGGCTATTACGACCCTCCTCGATCAGGCAAAAGCGGCCGCTCACCCGCCTATTTCTTCCGCGACGAAGGCGGCCAGCTCCCTGTCACCGCCACGCTCTATCACGAGGTCTCACACCAGCTTCTGTTCGAAAGCATCGGCCCAACGAGCTACCTCAGGAACGACGGGAACTTCTGGGTCTTCGAGGGACTCGGGACGTATTTCGAGACCGTCGAGCCCCAGCCCGACGGCTCGCTCGTCTATGGTGGGCTCGTCGGCCGTAGGGTCGAGGAGGCGGTGAAGTCGCTGATCGAGCGCCGTGATGGCGTCCCCTTCGCCCAGTTCGTGCAGTTCAATCGTGAGCGATTCAACGAAAAGCCAGCGATCTACGTGCACTATCAGGAGGCGATGGTGTTCGTGATCTATCTGATGCAGGGGGATGGGGGCAGGCGTAGGGCCGCCTTCTTTGATTACCTGCGAGACGCGTATCACGGACGGATCCGCCGTGCGACGGGTCGCACCTTGGCGGATCGGCTGGGCGAACCGTTTGACGCGGTCGAAAGCGGCTGCCTGGCGTATCTGCGCACGGTGGGGCCCAGGCCGGCCGCGGCGCTCAAGCAAGACGCCACGGCCGATCCGGGAAATGCGGGTGGGCGCTAGCTGGCGGAAACCAGCCGGTTACTCGCCGACATACGGCATGAGCGCCATGAAGCGAGCCCGCTTGACCGCCAGGCTCGATGCCCGCTGGAACGCCGCGCAATTGCCGCTCCGCTTGCGGGAGAACATCTTGTTCTGGTTGGTGCAAAGCTTCTTGAGCAGGCCGACGTCCTTGTAGTCCACGTAGGCCGGGCGCGGGCACCCCTCACGGGTGCAAAACCGGCAGCGATTCTTGCGGTTGCGACCAAACTTCTTGCGGGGCATAACCCTAAATGTCCTCGATCGAACAGGTCGAGCGGAGCTCCGACAAACCGAATCCTGAGCCGATACGGCGATCCTGTCCCCATCCGGCACGACCGCTGGGGAAACCAAGATCGTAGCCTGCGCCTGGCGGGCCGTCAAGCGCGGCTACGGTGTGAATCCCAGGGGGGCGTGCCCGCCGATTCTGGGGGTTAGCCCGCCTGGTTCCAGAACTTCGACCACTCTTCCCCGTTCCGTACACATACTAAAGCCGCCCAGGCTCTGGCGTTTTTGTGTCTCCATCTTGCTCCACGTGCCTTCAGCCGTAGCCCCAGCGTCTTCGCCGCGCCTTCCACCACCCCGCTTCCAATCGCTTTTCCCGCTTCAAGATTCGACGCATAATTCAGGCGCTTCAGGTGCTTCGCGAAGTAGAGGGTTAGCTTCTCGAGGATCGCGCGGCGTTGCGGCGTATCCTCGCGGGTGTATTCCTCACCGATCAGTCGGCAAATTCCCGTCCAACCTTCTGCGATGAGGAGGCTGCGGCCGCGCTCGAAAAACGTCGTGGCAGCCGGCGAAGCGTCGCCGTACAGTCTCTTGCCGGCAGCGGCGATGTGCTCCGCCGCGTGATAAATGTCCAAAGTTTGATGACAGCCGGGCAGAGTGATGTCCGCCGAATTCCAAATCCATGACGCGCCGTCGGCCAAAACGTGGAGGTCGGCCGTCGTTGGCAACCCAAGCCGTTTCAGGATAAGTACAGGACAGTCGTTGTAATACTGGATTGCTTCTCTTCGTCGTCCGCAGACGTTGCTTCACCCCGCTCTCTGTCTCGTCGGGGCAAAATGCGTCGGATAAGTACAGGACAGTCGTTGTAATACTGGATTGCTTCTCTTCGTCGTCCGCAGACGTTTCTTCAGACCGTTCTCTGTCTCGGCGGGGCAAGGGGATTCGCCCCGCATCCTATACAAAAGACAGTCGTTGTAATGCTGGATTGCTTCTCTTCGTCGTCCGTAGACGTTTCTTCAGACCGTTCTCTGTCTCGGCGGGGCAAAATGCGTCGAAAATGGCCACGGAGAGCGGCCTTGACCAGCCGAAAGGGCAAGATTGGCGTCTTTTCCGCCGCCTCAGCGCGGGGATTCGCCTCGCATCCTGTATAAAGGACAGTCGATGTAATGCTGGATTGCTTCTTTTCGTCGTCCGCAGACGTTGCTTCACCCCGCTCTCTGCCTCGGCGGGGCAAAATGCGTCGAAAATGGCCACGGAGAGCGGCCTTGACCGGCGGAAGAGGCGAGATTCGCGTCTTTTCCGCCGCCTCAGCGCGGGGATTCCCCTGGGCGGGGAGGTTTCGATGCGATCTCGACGTCGGCCAGGCCCCGGATCAAGGCGCGGGGCAGCCGCAGAAGTTCGGCACGCGCCGCAGGCCAACGCGCGCGGCGACGTCCTTCAGCTTTTGCCGCGTGGCCGCGAAGAATCGGCCGAAGAAATGCTTCTTCCGCAGCTTCTCAAGCCGCATCTGCCACGTCTCGGGAGAGCTCCCGAGCCGCTCGAAAAC
>DAIDHX010000110.1 GCA_027451885.1 Planctomycetales bacterium | reverse complement strand
GGGCGCGCCGCCACCCTGCTGCACGCGCCTGCGCCGCGTTTCCTCACGCCCGAGCCGGGATCGATCGAGGCCGCGCGCGACCAGTCCAACAAGCGTGTGCGGAACGTGCTGCTCAAGGAGCACCTGGGCGTACGCCTGATGTTTCCCGACATTGCGTCCGGTTTGCCCAATGCACTCGGAATCGCGGGACAATGAAATCCAGCACACGCCAGGTCAGTCAGCGGGAGCAGGCTCGACCACGCAGCCCAGCGGGCCCGGGTCGACCTCAACCCACGGGTCGGGACCGAAGGTGATCACCTGGTCCCGTTTGAGCTCGGCAAGTTCCTTGTGGGTCGTGAACACAACCGCCCGGCCGTCGTTATGAATCCGCCAGGTGAGCTCTTCAGCCCGGGGCCGCGGATGCTTGAAGAGCTTGAGCAGGATCTCGATCACGTAATCGAAGGTGTGATCCTCGTCGTTGAGGATAACAACATGGTACGGGGGCATGCGTTTGGTACGGGTGCCGGTCTCGGCCTCGGTTTTGGCCCGAGTTTCGACGACGGCGCTTTGCTCGGGTGACTCGCCGTTCATCGCTCACGCTCCCCGTGATTGTGAATAAGGTCCCATATTCGTATGGTAGAGGATTCCACGGCACGAATCAAAAGCAAATTCGTGGTTTGATCCATCACAGAGAGGATGCAACGAGCGGCGATGGCGGCGATGACAGAAGGGGCAGCGCTTCGGCTTTTGGAGCAGGCGCAGGCGGGCATGCGGAAGGCGCGTGGGCTCCTGCGTGACGTGCGTGAGGATGAATCTCTCGCCGCGCGGGCGTTTCGCGCGGGGTGGGAGACATTGCGGCAGGCGCACAAATTGATGGCTTCGATCGAGGTCGAGGCTGCGCAGGAGAAGGTGCTCACAAAGCATCTGGCGGTCAGCCGCTACGCGACTGCGCTTCTGGTGCGTCTGCGCAGGCTGGAGCGCAAGGGGACGAGTGCATTCGAGGGGGACGACGACGACCTGCTTGAGGGCGAGGACGACGAATGAGCCGCGTTCGACCCACTCCGCCCAAGCCGCCGCCCCCCGCGCCCGTGCCTGATCGCGAGCTCGCCGCGGCGGCCAACCTGCCTACAATGATCGTCTCCGCCACCGGTTACCGCCCGTTCGTCTACCGCAAAATGGTTGACGGGCCCCAGGGTGCGGCCAATCCGAACCTGGGCGACATCGTGCGCGTGATCGACCGCGAAGGCGCCCACATCGGCTTTGCCCTCTGGAATGGCCGCTCGCGCCTCGCGCTGCGGTTTCTCTCACGTGCGGCCGAACCGCCCGATGATGCCTTCTGGGCCGGACGCATCGACCGCGCTGCCAACCTGCGCGAAGGGCTGCTCCAGCTCGGCGAGGCCACCAACGCCTACCGCCTGATCCACGCCGAGGCGGACGGCATGCCCGGGCTCGTCGTCGACCGCTTCGATGACGTGCTTTCGGTTGAGGTCTCCAGTCTGGGGATGTATCAGCGCATCGGGCCAATCCTCGATCTCTGCGCCAGCAGACTGGGCACCCGCCATTTCCGCGTCGGCGTCGATGAACGCGTGGCCGAGCAGGAAGACTTTGCCGGCCGCCCGCTCGCGAGCCCCAACCTGCCCCCGCGGGTGACCATCCACGAGCACGGCGTGCGCTATCGCGTCCACTTCGAGGGAAGCCACAAGACCGGCTTCTTCTGCGATCAACGCGACAATCGTTACAACCTCGCGAAATACTGCCAGGACCGCACGGTGCTCGACGCCTGCTCCTATACCGGCGGCTTTGGCCTGAACGCACTCATCCGCGGCAAGGCGCGTGAGGCGACCTGCGTGGATCTCGACGAGAAGGCCATCGCGATCGCGCGTGAGAATGCCAACGCCAACAACGTGCGGCCGACGCTGGTGCATGCCGACGCGTTCGGTTACCTGCGGCAGATGGGGATCAACGAGCGCAAATACGGCGTGGTGGCGCTCGACCCACCCAAGCTGATCCCCAACAAGGACGAGGTCCCCGGCGGCAAGCGCAAGTACTTCGACCTGAACGTGCTGGCGATGAAGCTCGTCGAGCGCGGGGGTCTTTTGCTCACGTGCTCGTGCTCAGGGCTCTTGCCGCCGAGCGAGTTCATCGGCATCCTGCGTGCCGCCGCGGACAAGGCCGGCCGTGCCGCGCGGCTGCTGGCGCTCACCGGTGCAGCACCCGATCACCCCGTTGCGCTCGAAGCCCCCGAAGGCGCGTATCTCAAGGCGGCCTGGCTCCTGATCGACGAGGAACGCTAATAAGACCGGCGCAAGTGTTCCTTGTCTCGCGACCCCCTCTGCCGCGCGGAGCCTCAGACCCCTGCGCTCGCAAGACCCCAGACCCACGCGGACCCGGTCTCCGCGGTCGAGGCGCCCGCAATAACGCGTGACGCGAATTCGGAACAGATTTCCGCGATCGGGGATCGCCACGACTGGCGGCCTGGATTCAAATTGGGCGTTCTCCGCAACGGAGTCCATCGCGCGGCAAAGGCGTGATTGGCAGTCTCTCCGCATCGAGGCAAGAAACGCCATGTACCGAGCGATACCCGTCCTATTGCTTTCCTCTGTTTTCTTGATGCGCGCCGAGTCAGCGCCCGCTACGCCACGGGCCGACATCGCGCCCGCTCCCGGATCCAGAGCCGCCGCGGCCGAGACTACGACTTCATACCCAGTGCGCGCTTCCGAAAACGGCCATTTCCTCATCGATCAGCACGGCAAGCCGTTCTTCTATCTGGGAGACACCGCCTGGGAACTCTTTCACCGGCTCAATCGCCACGACGCCGCGGTCTATCTCAAGGACCGTGCCGCCAAACGATTCACAGTGATCCAGGCGGTGATTCTGGCCGAGCATGGCGGGCTCGACGTGCCGAACGCCAACGGTGATTTGCCACTTGAAGGCAAGAATCCAACCAGGCCGGTCGAGGCGTACTTCAAGCACGTCGATGACATCGTCAACCAGGCGGAAGCGCTCGGTCTGGTCGTGGGCATGCTGCCGACGTGGGGAAGCTGGTGGCACGACGGCAAGGGGATCTTCACACCCGAGACCGCGGAGTGGTTCGGCACATACGTTGGGAAGCGTTATCGAGACAGGCCGATCATCTGGATTCTGGGTGGCGATCGACCCGTCGAGAATGACCGCCAGCGTGCGATTCTCGATGCCATGGCGCGCGGGCTTAAGCAAGGGGACGGCGGGCGGCATCTGATCACGTTTCATCCGCCGGGAGGGCGCGGCTCGTCGCAGTGGTTCGCGCGGGCGGACTGGCTGGGATTCAACATGGTCCAGACGGGTCACGGCTACAACCACGCGAATTACGAGAAAATCGCCGCCGATTACGCCCGTGAACCCACGAAGCCGTGCCTCGATGGCGAGCCGGGCTACGAGGATCATCCCGCTGAATTCAATCCCAGGAACGGCTATCTGAACGAGCATGACGTGCGCAAGTTCGCATACTGGTCGCTTCTCGCCGGCGCGTGCGGGCACACTTACGGCTGCCACGACATCTGGCAGTTCCTTGCTCCGGGCCGACAGCCGATCACGGCGGCGCGGACGCCCTGGCGAGCCGCGAAGGATCTCCCGGGGGCAGCGCAGATGCAACACGCCCGCGCACTACTTGAATCACGCCCGATCCTGACACGGGTCCCCGACCAGTCGCTGCTCGCCTCCGACCCAGGCCGAGGCGCGGACCATATTCAGGCAGCGCGAGCCGATGACGGCAGTTACGCCTTCATCTACGCGGCCTCCGGCAAGCCCTTCACCGTGAATCTCGAGAAACTCTCCGGCGTACGCCTGCAAGGTTACTGGTACAACCCTCGCAACGGCCAGTCGAAACCTCTGGACGCGTTCCCGCGATCGGGCCGAAAAGAATTCCGACCACCTTCCGCGGGCAACGGCCACGACTGGGTGCTGGTCCTCGACAACGAGGCCAAAGAATATCCACCGCCCGGAAAATCACGCTGATCCACAATCGCACTGCTCTTTTACGTTTTCATGCTTACACTCGATCCCTACCCCGGGATAGCCGGGTACTTCGGAGTTATTATCACATGAAGATCATACCGCTGCTTGCTTTGTGGGTCATGACGTGCGCCGGGCTCGCACGCGCTGAGAATCCGCCGGACGCCCGCGCGTTGCGTTACACGACCGCCTGGGTTGGCAACACGTTCGGCGGCGGACCGAAATGGGTGCAGAACGACGCAGAATCGATGCAGGTTCTGCCCGACGGCACTCTGGTGGTTGGCAGTTTCTGGGATGAAGGCGGGCGCGAGGTGGGGCTCTACAGGAACGGCGACATTATCGGCCAGCTTCCCGACACGCACATGCGCGGCGGCCTGGCCATCGCCGCGAACGCGCATTACGTTTTCTATGCTCATACGTGTGCGCTTGAAAACCAGCCCGAGGCAAAGGCCGGCGAGGCGCTTCGCGAGAAGCCGCTCTGCGAATTCGGTGTCAGCCGTTACACCCGGGACGGTAAGCATGCGCCATTCGCGAACGGCAAGACCCGGTTCAAGAACATGCTTTCCTTCCGCGAGGCGCCCGACAACCACGGGCTGATTCCGCGCGGGCTCGCGGCAAGCGAAAAGCTGCTCTTCGTTGCGGATACGGCCTTCGACACGATCCGGGTCGTGAATCCCGAGACCATGGCGTCCGTTCGCGAATTCTCTGCGCCCAGGCCCGGCCGGCTCGCGATCGACGGCGACGGCAATCTCTGGGTGATCTGCGAGGGTCGGAAGCGCGTTGCGTCGTACGCGGCGGACGGCCGGTTGCGGGTCCACGCCGTGCCGCTCCCGCCCGATTCCGAACCCAGCGGGCTCGGCTTCGACCACAAGGGACGCCTGCTCGTGTGCGACAACGGACCGCGGGAGCAGATCCACGTGTTCGAGATCCAGCACATGCCCCCTCGGCTGGTCGAATCCCTGGGCGAAAAGGGAGGCATGTTCGCCGGCCCTGAGCCGGGCAAGTCCGGACCCTGGCGGTTCGCCGGACCGACCGGCGCTGGGTGCGACGCGGCTGGAAATCTCTACGTGAGCTGCAATGTCCCGCGCAGGGGTGCGGTGCTCCGCGCGTTCTCGCCGCGCAGGGAGCTGCTCTGGGAGTTGCTGGGGCTGGAATTCGTTGATGTTGCCGACGCGGACCCTGCCTCGGACGGGCACGATGTGTTCACCGCTGACGATCGCTATCGCCTGGATCCCACAGGTCAGCCCGGCAAAAACTGGCGCTGGGAAGCCCACACGCTCGATCCCCACCGGTATCCGCATGACCTCAGATTGAAGTTCCCCGGGCTCCAGTGCGCGACGTCTGTGCGCACGCTGGGTGGCAAGCGATTCCTCTGCCTTAGAGGAATGTGGCAAGGCATCCTGGGGATCTACCGTATCGAGGGCAACCTGGCCGTCCCCTCGGTCGTGCTCAGCAGCGGTCCAATCAAGACCGACGACGGCTGGTCGCCCCCAGGCCAGCCCAGCGCGGGGCGCTGGCTCTGGCGCGACGCTGACGGCGACGGCCAGATGGAGCCCGGCGAATACACTTCTACCACCGGACCGGACGGCGAATACTGGGCCAGCAACGTCGATCTCGCGGGCGATATCTGGCAGGCGGGACGCGAGTCCGGGATCTGGCGCTGGCGGTTCCAGGGCCTGGATGAACACCATAACCCACGCTATAACACCGAGCCCGAACATTCCCCCATGCCAGGGCCTTTCACCGACCTTCTGCGCACCGAGTATGTCCCGGAAACCGACACGATGTACCTCAGCGGGCAAACCAGGGACAGGCCGATTTCAAACGGCGAGTGGGGGACGGCCGGAACGGTGATCGTCCGTTACGATCACTGGAGCAAGGGGGCAAAGCTCCGCCATCGCATTGATCTTCCCTATGTTGGCGACAAGCAGTTCATTGTGTCGATCGCTTACGCCGGCGATCTCGCCTTCGCGGTCGATTGCAAGAGCGCGGAGGTCTTCGTCTACGCGCTTGGCGACGGTGCAGCGCTTGGTTCGATGAAGCCCGGCCGCGAGGTCCACAACGAGAGCGGCTGGATCGATTTTCGAGACGGCATCCGCGCCCTCAAGCGCAAGGACGGCAGCTATCTGGTCTTCGTTGAGGAAGACTACAAGTGCAAGTCGATCGTGTATCATCTTGAAGACCCCCTCAAGCCAGCGCGGTGAGCGTACTCCTGCGCAGCTTGAGGGCCACGATCAGCGCGATACGCTGCCCGAAAGGACCGCCATGCCTCGCTTGTTGATGCTCGGGAGCTGCTTCACCCTTGCGCTCGGCTGCCTGGTCGTGCCTGGGCCCGTCGCCGCGTGGGAGGATGAGATCCGCCTGCTGGTCCGTGCGGATGACATGGGCGCGGCACAGGCCGTGAACGCGGCTTGCATCAAGACCTACAAGGAAGGGATCGTGCGCTCGGTGGAGGTGATTGTTCCCGGTCCGTGGTTTCTCGACGCTGTGCGGCTGCTCAAGGAAAACCCTGGCCTGGATGTCGGCGTGCACCTGGCGCTCACGAGCGAGTGGGAGCGGGTCAAGTGGCGACCGCTGACGCACGCACCCAGCCTGATCGACGCCGACGGTTACTTTTACCCCACGGTCGCCCAGCGCCCGGATTTCCCGCCCCGAACGGGTTTCCTCGACGCCAGGCCCAGGCTGGATGAGGTTGAGCACGAGCTCCGAGCTCAAATTGCAACAGCCAGGCGTTATCTGGGCAAGCAGGTGAGCCACGTTTCCTCGCACATGTTCGCCGCCCGGGCAACGCCTCCGTTGCGAAAGCTCACTGAGACGCTGGCAAAGGAATACGGCCTGCGGATGGAGGACGCCGGGGTCAAATTCGGCGGGATGTTCGGCACCAACAAATCCAGCGGCGAAGACCGCGAAAACGCCCTGATCAAGGCACTTGAACGCCTTCAACCAGGGCAGTGGATGATCCTCGAGCATCCCGGACTCGACACGCCCGAGATGCGCTCGATCGGCCACAAGGGATACGAGAACGTCGCCGCGGACCGGGCCAACGTCACCCGGGCGTTCACAAGCCCCCGCGTGCGGGAGATGATTGCCAGGCGCAAGATCCGGCTCGTAAGCTACGCCGAGCTCCCGACCGCGCCAGAGCCGAAATGAGTCTGGCTGTGCTGGGTCCAAGGCCGCGGACCTACCCGGGCGATGAGCACGCAGCACAGGACAGCTCACGACCTGGGGCGTCCTCCACGGGATTGATTCCACCGCACCGTTTCGTGCCTTAAAATTAATTGTTGCCATGTGCGCCGTAGCCCCAGGATCGGCTCGGCCTGTGTTCTTCTCGCGGTGTCGCCCGTGCCCAGCCTGACCGTTGAAAACTACGTGAAAACCATCGCCCTCATTGCCGCCGGAAACCCGAGCGGGACCGCCGTCGGCACGGGCGAGATCGCCCAGGCGCTTCATGTTTCGCCCGGCACCGTGACCGGCATGCTCAAGACGCTTTCCGAGGCGAATCTGGCCACGTACACGCCTTATGAAGGCGCGCGCTTGACCGAGGCCGGCGAGCGACTGGCGATGATGATCATCCGCCGCCATCGCCTGCTCGAGCTCTTTCTGGCGAAGACGCTCACCATGACCTGGGACGAGGTTCACGAGGAAGCGGAGCACATGGAGCACGCGGCGTCCGAGCGGCTGATTGACCGGATCGACGCGTTTCTTGGCCATCCCAGTGTGGACCCGCACGGCGACCCGATCCCCCGCGCGGACGGCTCGTTGATCAAGGTGCCTGGTTCGCCTCTTGCCAGTCTCCAGCGTGGAGAGGGCTTCCGCGTGGTCCGCGTGATGGATCAGGATCCGGCGTTTTTGCGTTATCTGAGCGAGTGCGGGCTTGAACTTGGCGCTCGGGGCACACTGGCAGAGAACCGGCCGGAGGCGGGGGCGCTTGTGTGCACGATCGGCGACCGGGTTATTGCGCTCGGGCAGACCGCGGCGGAAAAGGTGCTGGTCGCGACGGGTCGGGACGAGCCTGCGTGACGTCTTTCGCTCAGGAACGAAACGCGTTCGAGGCTTCATCGACCATGGGGGCGCGATCGAGCCGAAAGGCTTCGAGCGGGATGCTGGTTGCGCGGTTGAGAACGATCTCGGCGACGAGCTCCGCGGTGGCCGGCGCGAGCTGGAGCCCCGCGCGATGGTGGCCGCTGGCGACGATCAGGTTTTCGAACCCCGGCGCACGGCCGATTGAGGGGCGTGCGTCGATGCTTCCGGGGCGCGGACCGGTCCATGATGCAAGAATCTCCGCGCGCTTCAGGACCGGGCAAAGGCGATAGGCGTGCTCGAGAAGCGCTCGATATCCCGCCTCGCTCGGCCGGGGATCGAAGCCGGCGTCTTCATCCGTGGCGCCGACGAGGATCGCTCCCTCGTCGCGCGGAACGAGGTAGTTGTGCCCGCGCTCGATGATCCGCCTGAGCGGTCGCGCTGGATCATGCAACAAGACGATCTGCCCGCGCCTGGGAGGCGTGCGGAGGGTGATCCCAGCGCCTTCGAGGAGCGGTCCGGTCCATGCGCCCGCGGCGATCACAAGCTCGCCGCATGCGAGGATGCCCTGGCGCGTCTCGACAGCCAAAGCGCGTGTCCCAGCGCGGACGATGCGGTCAACGCGCATCTCAGCGAGGATCGAGCCCCCCTTGCGGCGGACCGATTCCGCGAGCGCGCGGAGCAGCCAGGGGTTGCGCACCTGGGCGCGGTCCGGCAAAAAGTAGGCGTCGCGGACGTCTGGTCCGAGCGCGGGCTCGACGCGTGCGAAATCCGCGGGGGAAAGCCGTTCGTGCACAACGCCCCACGCGCGCCAGGCACCCGCCGCCTGCACCAGGGCGTTGCACTCGGGCTCGTCGAGCGCAACGTCGACGCCTCCCGAGCGACGATAGCCCACGTCGATACCCGTTTCCTGCCGCAACCGCTCGGCCCAGACGGGATAGAGCTGAGCGCTCCAGGTGCGGAGTCGCACGAGCGGGTTCACGCCTGGGCTCTCGGCCTCGGGCGCGATCATGCCCGCGCCCGCCCACGAAGCCTCACGCCCGGGCGCGCGGCGGTCGAGCACCACCGGGCGCAACCCCTCGCTCGCAAGCGCGTGCGCAATCGAGAGCCCAACCACCCCCGCGCCCACGATCACCACGTCGCCCCCCGCCGGCATCACTTCACGCTCCGCGGGGTCGACCGCCGCCAGAGCGCAGCGGGGATGCGGTGAATCGAGGAACCTTCCGCCGCAAGCAGCAGATCATCCCCAGACCAGGTGATGCCTTCGTACTGTCGCGGCTCGTAATACACCTCGCCCAGCCGCTTCCATGGCAGGGCCGGCGTGCGCTCGTAAACCCGGGTCACGCTCTCCGAGCAGACCGCGATACGCTTGCCGTCGTGACTGACGCTTACCGCGGTCACCGGCTCGGTGAATCCCTCGAGCCGGCCCAGACGCTTCGGTTTCGCCGGCCGGAGCACCGGCGCCGGAGGATCAAGCGGGATCGTGAGAATCTCCGCCGCCTCCCCGTCGAAGCGCTTCGAGATCAAGATCAGGTCCCGGCCGTCCGGGATCATCGCCTCACAATCGAAGCGGCCGTCCTCGGTCTCGGGCTTGTAAAACGTGGCGAGCCTCGCCGCGAGCGGCTTTTCCTGAGGCTTGCCAGGATCAGGCTCGTCGAAGCGATAAACCGCCCGCAGCGGCAACACGCCGCCGTTATTCCCGATGTCGCCAATGTAGAGCCGCCCCTCGGCATCGACTGCGACTTCCTCCCAGTCAACGTTGGGTACACCCAGGCGGAACGCAGCCACGATCGCGCCATCGGCCTTGATCGCAAAGAGCAAGGGATCGTTGCCGGAATCGTTGTGAGTCCAGAAGATCCCCCCATGGCGCTGGCTTGCCGCAAGGCCCGACGCTTCCGGAATCCGTGCCTCGTCGAGCACGCCCACGCGCGCAAGCTCGGGCGGATCTTGCAAAACCAGGAGCGTGAACAACCAGACCGTGGTCGTGAACATCATGCGCGAAGGTCCTCGATCGGGGAAAGTTCGCCCGTCCGTCGAAGCTAACAAAATCCCAACCCACGGGCACGGTCGGCCTGGCTCGGCTGACGCTTGAGATTTGGCCGGACGTCGGTCACACTATCGCAAGCGTGCGAGAACAAGGGTCCAATGGATCGGGCGCAATCACGCGTGGGAACCTGGTTCTCGCGTTTCTCTGCGCCCGGCCGTGAGTCGGGTTTGAGTCCCATGGAAACACCGCAAATCCGGGCGGGACGGGTTGAGGCTGCCGAGCCCATGCCCCGCGTGATCGCGTTTTTCCCGAGCTCCTCGCTCGGCAATCTCGCGATCCAGCTCTTCGCCCAGGTCGGCGTTCCCAGCGACCAGCTCGGCGTGACCCCGCCTGAACAGATCGAAGGGGGCCAGGGCATGCTGCTCTCGATCCCCTGTCCAACGCTTGAAGTGATCAATCGGGTCGAATCGATCTGCCGCACGTACGGAGCCAGGATTCATCGCCAGAAGGCCTAGGCCCCTTGCGATGGACTCTTTTCCCCGCCTTCGCTTCCCACCGCAGAATGGAGCTGGATCCCATGCGCGTGCCTCGCCCGCTCATCGTGTTTTCGTTTGCGTTTAGCCTTGCGGCCACTGCCGCACGTGCGGACGACGTTCCGGCGTACGCCCGCGAGCTGCCCAAAATCAAGACAGGCAAAACACTCCTGGCCTTCAACGGCCGCGACCTCACGGGGTTCTATACGTATCTGAAGGGCACGGGGCGCAAGGATCCCGACGGCGTCTTCACCGTTCACGACGGCATGGTGCACGTCAGCGGCCAGCACTTCGGCGGGTTCATCACCAGGGACGTTTATCGCAACTATCACCTCAAGGTTGAATGGAAGTGGGGCGAGAAGACCTACGCTCCGCGCGCCCGGAGCGCCCGCGATTCGGGGATTCTGTTGCACTGCGTTGGGGAAGATGGCGCGGCGGGCGGGGTGTGGATGGAGTCGCAGGAGTGCCAGATCATCGAGGGAGGTTGCGGCGACTTCATCATGGTTGGCGGCAAGGGGAAGCCGCGGCTCACCTGCGAGGCGCGTGTGGTCGGCAAGGAGCTTGTTTTTGACAAGGGTGCGCCTTCCATCACGCGTGACTCCGCGCGGTTTAACTGGTGGGGCCGCGACCCCAAATGGCGCGACGTGCTTGGATTCCGCGGCGCTCGCGACGTCGAGAAACCCACCGGCGAGTGGAACACGATGGAAGTCATCTGCGACGGCGACACCATCACCAACATCGTCAATGGTTATGTGGTCAACATCGGCACCGGCTCGAGCCTGACCGAGGGCAAGATTCTGTTTCAGTCCGAAGGCGCGGAGCTGTTCTTCCGCAAGATCGAGATCAAGGCGCTCGTGAAGTAGCACGTGCGGCCTGATCCCGGATCTTGCACCCTGGCGCGGCGAGGTGGTTAGTATCCCATCGCCGCGCCATCCTTGCGCGGGTCTGAGCCACCGGAGAGGACGTTGTTCTCGAGGTCAATGCGGATCGCCTGATACCCGCCGTAACCGCCGCGGCCGTCGGCCAGTTTGTGCCCCAGGGCTTCGAGCTGCTTGCGTACCTCGGGAGCAATGCCCGACTCAAGCGCAACCGAGCCCGAGCCCCGCGCAGGCTGGCCGGTCGGCTCCGATGAGCCAAAATGCCGGAAGCGCGGGGCGTCGCCCGCCTCCTGCACGTCCATGCCGAAGTCGATCATGTCGCACAACACCTGCACGTGCCCTTGCGCTTGCATGTCTCCCCCCATCACACCGAATGAAAGCCACGGCTTGCCGTCCCTGGTCACGAATCCGGGGATGATCGTGTGGAACGGGCGCTTGCCCGGCTCGAGCCGGTTCCAGTGGTCCGGATCAAGCGCGAAAAGCGCTCCGCGGTTTTGCAGCGCGAACCCAAGCGCGCCTGGCACGTGCCCAGAGCCGAAGCCGTTGAAGTTGCTCTGGATCAGGCTCACGCAGTTGTGCTGGCCATCGACGACCGTCATGTAAATCGTGTCGGCCTGGGCCACGTCGCCGGGCGTGGGATGCTCGCTGGCGTGATCGAGGTTGATCAGCTTGCCGCGCTCGCGGGCGTATTCCTTTGAAATCAAGCGGGCGACGGGCACGCGGGCGAAGTCAGGGTCAGCGTAATACCTGGCCCGGTCCTCGTAGGCGAGCTTCTTGGCCTCGATCATCAGATGGAGCGTCCTGGCGGAAAGGCGGCCAAAGGACCTGAGGTCATAGGGCTCGAGCAGGTTGAGCATCTCAAGCGCGGCAATGCCCTGGCCGTTCGGCGGCATTTCCCATACCTGGTAGCCGCGATAGGTGGTGGAGACCGGGTCGATCCAGGTGCTCGTGTGCGTCTCGAAATCGGCCTTCGAGAAGAGCCCGCCGACCGAGCCGGAATAGCGTACGATCTCGTCCGCGATGGCGCCTTTGTAGAACGCGTCGCGGCCGCCGCTGGCGATGGCGCGGAGGGTTTTGGCAAGTGCGGGGTTCTTGAAAACCGTACCGGCGTGGGGTGCATGACCGCCGGGCAAGTAGCATGCGGCGGACGTTGGCACCCTGCGGAGCGCTGTTTCGGAAAGCCGCCAGTCGCCGGCGATGATCTCGCTGACGGGGAAGCCATGCTCGGCGTAGTCGATGGCGGGCGCGAGCAGCTCGGCCCAGGATCGCGTACCTAGCTTCGCGCGAAGCTGGTCCCAGCCGTCGACGCAGCCGGGTACCGACCAGCTCAAGGGACCGAAGGTGGGAATGTGCGCGAGCCCCTTCTGGCGAAAGAGCTCGATCGACGATGCGCGGGGCGATCGGCCGCTGGCATTGAGGCCGAGCAAGCGGCCCTGTTTGGCATCCCAGACGATGGCGAAGAGGTCGCCCCCGACGCCGCACGACATCGGCTCGACCACGCCCAGCACAGCGCAGGCGGCGATGGCGGCGTCGATCGCGTTGCCGCCGTCCTGGAGCACACGCACAGCCGCGGCCGTTGCCAGCGGTTGGCTCGTCGCCGCCATCCCACGCTGGGCCATCACGGCCGAACGCGTCTTCTTGAGCGGCCCGTGCGGCCGATCGTGCGCGCTTAAGCGAGGTGCGGGCCCAAGCACGGCCCAGGCGAGCACACCAAGCGCGATCACTCCCGAGCCGTTCGAGCTGAAGAAGCCAGCACTCATGATCATTTCCTTCCGGGTTGGTGCGAGAATCGGTCAGGCTTGCCGGGCATTCTGGGCGATCGCATGCTCGATCTCAGCGCGGCGGGGCAGGGCAGACTGGGCGCCATAACGCGTCACCGCGAGCGCGGCGGCCTGATTGGCCCAGGCCGCGGCCTCGGGAAGGGGCTTACCCTCGGCGAGCGCAACCGCGATCGCCCCGCTGAATGCATCCCCCGCGCCCACGCAGTCGACCACCGGCACCGGCCGAGGCGGAATCGTCCGCATTTCTCCCGGCCACGCAACCAGGCAGCCTTCCGAGGAAAGCGTGATCACAACGCCACGCGCGCCCCGCTCGAGAATCCGCGCCGCGGCCTGCGCCGCGTCGTCGTCATGGGGCGCGAGCCCAGCGATCGCTCTGGCCTCAAGCCGGTTCGGCGTCACACAATCGACCAGCGGCAACAGCCGCGCGACCGCCGCCGCGCGTTCCTCGGGCGCGGGGGCCGGGTTCAGGATCGTGATCATGCCGGCCCGGCGGCCGCGCTCAAGCGCTGCACACGCCGTGTCGAGCGGAATTTCAAGACCCACCAGCAACGCCGCACCGCGCTGGAACAGGCTCTCAGGAAGGCTGCTTATATGTTCCTGTGAAAGCTCGGCGTTCGCGCCCGAGTCGACCGCGATCATGTTCTCGCCATCGCGTGCCGTGAGGATGAGTGCAACGCCTGAGGACACGCCCGGCAGTACGCGCACGTGCCCGACATCGACCGCTTCCGCCCGCAGATTCGCAACGGCCTTGCGCCCGTAGTCGTCGTCGCCGACCGCCGCGATGAAGGCCACGTCGCCGCCGGCACGCGACGCGGCCACCGCCTGATTGGCCCCTTTACCCCCCGGCAAGGTTGCAAACTCTCGGCCGAACACCGTCTGCCCCGGCAACGGTAGCTGATCGATCCGCAAGGAAAGATCGGTGTTGATCGAGCCGACCACAAGCACGCGCGGCATTCGCTGACCTCGCCAGACGGTCGATGGAGCGCGGGCGCGAGTCTGCCCTGGGTCCGGCCAGCCCCGCGCCCCGATTCTTGGTTCTCATGATTGTGAGACACAAGGGAGCTCGCGTCCATGGCCGAGATCACGGTTCAGCGATTCGGAGGTACACTCGGGATCCGCTCGCCCAGCGCAATCGTAGAACGAATCCACGACCGTACATGTGAGAACTTCATTTCTCTTGCTTCTGATCTTGCTGCAAGAGCAGCACGAGCGACTGCTCGAGCTCAGCCGGCTTGAAGCCAAAGGGCCCGCGCCCGCTCTTGTAGGCAACGCGCCCTTTCGGATCGATCAGGTAAAGCCGGCTCGGCATGCCGCTGTAGCGTGCGCCCACGGCGTCGTCCATCGTGTCGACAAGCATTGGGAACCCCAGCGAAAGCTGCTTCGAGCAACGGCTCGCGACCGAGGTTCGTTCGGCGTACGTCGTCGGCTGGGCCAGGCTCACGCCCACGCGATCGTTGCTTTCCATCGACCAGCCGTCGGTAGGATGCGCCTCGCGCACGTAGACCATCACAAACGCGGCCCGGTCCTTGTAGAGGGCATGGAGCTTGGCCACGTTGCCGGCCTGGCTGCGGAACGGCCCGCAGGTGAAGTTGCCAAAGACCAGGACGACGGGTTTGGGGCCGATGAGCTTTGAGAGCGTGACCTCTTGCTTGCCGCCGGTGGTCTTGAGCGTGAAGTCGGTCACGGCGTCGCCCAGAGCGGGTCCAGGCTGGAGCGAGCCGATCTCCTGATGGAAGAGCCCCTTGATGAGCGTTTCAGGCGATGGGCCCGAGCGCGTGCTCGAGCCGCCCCGGCTGGGCGAGGGTGCGGGTAAGGTCTCGGTGAGATCGCCAAGCGAAAGGAAGCCCTGGCTGCCGCTATCGCACCGCTTGAAGAAGGCCTCGTACTCCTCGCGCGAGACCTTGCCATTGCCATCGCGATCGAGCCGCATGAAGAGCATCGCGCCTGGGGAGGGCGTGAGAGCGTGAGACGAAAAATCGAAATCCTCGGCCGTCACCTTGCCGTCGCGATCGCGATCGAGCCGTGCAAAATCGAAGTCAGAGCCCGGGAATTCCTGACGCGTGATGGCATCGTCGGCATTGGCGTCGTACCGTTTTTTTGCCCACTTCCAGTCGAACCGTTTCTGTGCGACTGCGCGGCGGAACCAGCCATCGTTCGGGCCGAGCTGGCTCCCCTTGACGATATCGGTGTACATGTCAAGCCATTCGGGCCGGTCGGGCCAGGCTTCCGCGAGCGCCTGTGCGAGACTTTCAGACGAAGACGGCGCGTGGGCGGCCGTCCTGGCTGCTTTCGGGGCGGGTTCGTCCGCCCGCGCGGAGGTCGCGAAAACGAGCGTCGCGGCGGTCGCAAGGCATCGGGCAATTCTCATGATTGGAGCTCCAGGGCTTCAAAAACTGCGAGAGATCTCGCGGCTGGGCGGAAGTTGAACAAGCCGATCACCTGAGTTTCGCCCTGGTGTTCGAGGCTGGATTGTCTGGGTCGACAAACACATTCTCGCGCTCCAGAGGAAGCTGGAATCCATCCGAAACGCGCGTCATGTACAGGCCGCGGCAAAGCCACCAGAACGTTGCCAGCGCACGTTCCGGGCCGAGGTCGTTCTCGAGCGTACGATAGTCGGCCGGCGTGAGCTCCCAGGGTGTTCGGGAAAGTTTCCGGGCCAATGCATACGCCCGCTGTTCGGCCGCGGAGAAGCAGGACCAGTCATCGCCGGCGAGGCGCCTGGTTCGATCCGCGGCCGAGCTCCTGTCGAGCCCCGCGACCTCGAGCAGCATCTCGCAGTGCCCCATGCAATAGTTGCAGCGGATCGCACGGGTCTGGATCCAGAAGAGACTTTCCTCGAACACGCGGTCCCCGGGGCTTTCGGCCCAGAGAGTGCGTGTGCAGGTGCTCCAGGGCACCGCGAGCTCGGGCGCATAACCGTGGCAAACCAGATTCCACACGATCCGTGTGGGTTTCTTGGCGAACTCGGACGGAAGCTTTCGCCTGGCTTCGTCCCACGTGGGCACGGGCAAGCGTGGCATCCGTTTGCGCTGCGCTTCAAGGCGAGATTGGAGCTCGTCGTAGCTCAGTGTCGACCAGTCAGCGTCGCGCTCGACCACCTGATCTCCATGGTCCAGCAAGCGCGGAATCTCTCCTTGAGGCGGCAGCAGCGGGGCTTGCTGGAAGGCCGCTCGATCGAACTTCACATCGAGCGGCGGGAGCGGGCCACGCGGTTCGACATCCAGGCCCAGACCAAGCACAATTCGGTCCTGAAAGTTGCCGTACGCCCCCAGAAGTACCATTGCCGCAACGGCCTTGTCTCCAAATCGATTGCGGAGCCGTACGAACAGCTCGTCTGGGATCGAGGGCGCATCGAGCGTGTGAAGCTGCGCGAAGACCAGCGGCTCGCGATCGGAGTGGCTCCAGGCCACTGGACCAGCCTTGAGCACGCGGATGGTCTCTTCGTCACCCCCCGCTCGCTTCAGGTCCGCAATTGCGTATTCCTCGGAATACCGGCAGCGATTCGCATGCGCGATCACCCAACGCATCTTGGCTCGCAGAATTGGATCGATACTGCTTTGGGTGCGCTGGGCGTGATCAAGCTCAAGCATCGCCGCGGCCGTGCGCGGCAAATACCCGGCCACGGCCCGCGCCCACACCGGAAGCGGCCCGGATCCACCCGAGATCACCCGTGGCAGGCGCTTCCAGCAATCCTCATCGCTCATGGGCGCAAGCGGCGAACACGCAGACGATACCGCCGCGCCCCCGCTACGCTTGACTCCGTAGTAATCAAAGAACACGTTGTCTCGCTCCAGCGTGAGTTGGAAGCCATTCGATATCCGCACCATGTAGTTGCAGCGGCAGAGGTAGACGAGCAGGCTCAGGCCAGGCTCCGCGCCGAATTCGCGCGTGAGCGCGGCGATATCCTCGGCGTCGACCAGGCCAGGCGAGCGCGTGAATTTGCGGGCGAGGGCGAGGGCGCGCTGGTCTTGTGGAGGGAAACTGGACCAGTCGTCTCCCGCGAGCATCCGGCTGCGATCGGCGATTTGCGCGGGGGTCAAGCCCGCAACTTCCCAGTTCATTTCGCAGTGGCCCATGCAATATGGGCAATCGATCGCGCGGGTGACGACCCAGAAGATACTGAGGCCGAGCACGCGGTCGAGCTTGCGGCCATTCTCCGCGCTGTTCTCCCACATAAGCAAATCCCAGGGGCGTGCGAGCTCTGGCGCGTAACCAAAGACGACGCGATTCCACACCACCTGGGTGCCTCGCACCGAGACACCCGCGGGCAGGCCCCTGGCGACTTCTTCCCACGGAGGCACGCGGAGGCGGGTTTGACGTCGGCGCTGGTTCTCGAGCTTCGCCTGCAGATCGCTGTACGATAGCCGCGTCCAGTCGGCGTCATCTCGCACGGCGTCCGATCCGGTCGGCCGGGGCAAGTCAGCCATGCACGGGGGCGAGCCTGGGCTGGGCATCGCGGCGGCGGGCCTTTCCTTGAAGACGACGTCGAGCGGCGGCAAGGGGCCACCAGGCTCAACTTCGGCTCCCAGGCCAACGAGCAGCCTGTCCTGGAAATTCGCGTACGCCATCAGGAGAACCATGGCCGCGACCCGCTTCTCGCCGAAGCTTTGCACAAGCGCGGCGAATTCCGCATCGCTCACCCGCGCTGAGTCAACCGTCATCTTGCGGGCGAATTCGAGCGCATTACGCTCGGATTCCGTCCAGGAACGAAGATCTCCACGGCCAAGAGCGCTGATCGCCGTATCTGACAACCCCGCTCCGCGCGCGTCGAACCGGGCATACGCCGCGGCGTACTCGCAATGATTCGCCTGCGCAGCCACGAATCGCATGGCCGCACGAAGCCTGGGCTCGAGCGGACTCTTGCTCCGGTGCGCGGAATCAAGCTCCAGCAGCGCCGCGGCGGTGCGCGGCAGCGAACCCGCGAGCATCCGCGCCCACGACGGCAAAGCCTGGCCCCCGCCGCGCGCTGCCGGCGGCATCGCCTTCCAGGCTTCCTCCAAACTCACCACTGGCGGC
>DAIDHX010000109.1 GCA_027451885.1 Planctomycetales bacterium | reverse complement strand
AGGCGGAGTTCATCTATCGGAGCATGCCGACGCAGGTAGACGCCCTGGTGCTCGGTGGCCTGCTCGCGGTGCTGGTGCGCGGTAAAGAGCGATTCTTTCTGGAACGTCACAATGGCTCGATTTTTCTTGCAGGTGTGGCGGTTGTCGCTCTGTATCTTGCTGTGGGTGTACGCCGTCGATCTTGAGCTCGACCACGTACCGCACCGTCTCGCCAGGGTTGAGCGCCTTGCGCACCCGGCGGTCCCAGTCGCGCATCTCGCCGTGCGAGTACGTGTTGTCGATCGACAGCATCGGCACGGCATGGCGCACCGTGGCGAACCCCTCGAGCGGCCGCCCACCCACGCGCTGGGATGGACTGTCGGGCGCGGCAAGCTCGGGATGCGCAGCCTCGATCTCGATCAACCGGTCCATCAGCCGATCATATACACGATCGCTGATCTCCGGCTCGGCCTGTTCGTAATAGAGCCGGTTGTGCCGCTCGATCTCCGCGCGGAGTTTCTCGACTTCCTTACGCGGCGATCTCGAAGCGTCTCGCGCGTGCGCCATCTCGACGGACCTCCGCGTCCGACCCAGGCGTGTTTCGAAGCCCAAACCACGCCCAGGTCGCCCGTTACTCCCCGCACCAGGTCACCGCGTGCCTTCCCCCGATCGGACCGGAAGCCGCCTGCGCTTCTCGACACTGCCTAGCCTGCGGTCACCCACTCGTCCCCGGCAAGGCTATAGGGGATCACGTCCTTCTCGCCGCCGAACCAGAGCGCAATCTCCCGCGCCGAGGACTCCGGGCTGTCGCTGCCGTGGACCAGATTATTCTGCTTGCTGATCGAGAAATCCCCGCGGATGGTTCCAGGCGCCGCAGCCGCGCCGTTCGTCGCTCCCAGCATCGCGCGAACCACGCTGATCGCCTCGTTCCCCTCGAGCACGCCCGCGACCACGGGGCTCGCGGTGATGAAGCTAATCAATCCCTCAAAGAACGGCTTGCCCGCGTGCTCGGCATAATGCTTCTCGGCGAGAGCCCGGTCGACCTGGATCAGCTTGAGCGCCGCGATCCGCAGCCCCCTCGCCTCGAACCGGGCCAGAATCGAGCCCACCAGCCGCCTCTGAACGCAATCCGGCTTAAAAATCACGAGTGTCTTTTGCATCGATCGTCGATCCCATGCGTGTTTCGAAACAATTGGAAAATGAGTGTAACCGCCGCGCCACTGCGCGACAACCGGCCGCGGGCTAGCCGTCGATCACGCGAAACGCAAGCTCCGTGAAGCTCTCGGCGTCGAGCTGCCAGACGCGCACCACGGGGCTGGGTCCCGCGAGCGAGACAATGATCCTGGGCAGCGGCCCGTAATAATTCTCGGCCAGGTCGACCTTGCTCGGCACGGCCTGGGTGCTGGGGTGTGAGTGGTAAATCGCCACGAAATCGTGGTCATTGGCGCGCATCGAGCGGATCGCAGCGCCCAGGTCTCGGGGATCGGCGTCGTAGCGGACCGCGCTTTGGAGCCGGTTGCCGAGCGGGTGGATCGCGCGCGCGCGGGGCGGACGGCCGCTCAGGATCCCGCAGGCCTCGCACGGTCTCTCACGCAGGCAATGATCGACCATGGCGTCGTGAAGCGAGCGCGGGATTTCAAGCGCGGTCGAGCTGGGCCTGATGACGGCGACGTCTCCGGTCGGCATCCGCGAGTCTCGGCTTATTCGGGGAAGAGCGCGGTCGACAGGTAGCGTTCGCCCAGGTCCGGGAGCACGACGACGACGAGCTTGCCGGCGTTCGCCGGGCGCGAGGCCACCTGAATGGCCGCCACGGCCGCCGCGCCGCAGGAGATCCCGCAGAGCATCCCTTCCTCACGCGCCAGCCTGCGCGTCATGTCAAACGCGTCCTCGTCGCGGACGGTGATCACATCGTCGATGATCGATGTGTTGAGTACGCCCGGGATAAACCCCGCCCCGATCCCCTGGATCTTGTGCATCCCCGGCTTGAGCGGCTCCTGCCGCCGGCTCTGGCTGATGACCGGCGAGTTCACCGGCTCGACCGCGATCACCTCCACCGTCGGCTTGCGGTTCTTGAGCACCTCGCCGCAACCCGTGATCGTGCCCCCCGTCCCCACGCCGCAAACCAGGATGTCAACCCGCCCCTCGGTGTCGCGCCAGATCTCCTCCGCCGTGGTGTGGCGGTGGATCTCGGGATTCGCCGGATTGTTGAACTGCTGCGGCACGAACGAGTTCGGCGTCGCCTGCGCCAGCTCCTCCGCCTTCCGCACCGCGCCCGGCATCCCCTCCGCGGCGGGCGTGAGCACGATCTCGGCCCCGAGCGCCTTGAGCAGCCGACGCCGCTCGAGGCTCATGCTCTCCGGCATCGTCACGATCAACCGATATCCCCGTGATGCGCACGTGAACGCAAGCGCAATGCCCGTGTTGCCCGACGTCGGCTCAATGATCACCGTTTCCTTCGTGATCTTGCCCGCGTTCTCGCCCGCGTTGATCATCGCCACGCCGATCCGGTCCTTCACCGACCAGAGCGGATTGAAGTTCTCGAGCTTGGCGGCGACCTCCGCCTGGCAGCCTCGGGTCACGCGCCGCAGCCGGATGAGGGGCGTGTTGCCGATCGTCTGCGTGATATCGTCGTAGATCCGACCTCGCATGGTTCCGGACTCGATGGGGAAAACGTGGAAGATCCTCGCGGCCGACCCAGGCCGTGACACAATGCGCAGGCCGCGATCCCTGAAAGGCTTGCGCTTCGCACATCATAGGCGACCACGTATCACCCCACAATGCCAACGCCCGCGGCCGCGCCCAGCCGGCCAGGCGCACGCTCGCCGGTTCACGCGCCTGGGCGTGGCCACTACAATCAAGGGATCGATCGCGGAGTTCCCCTTGCCGGTTGCTGGAGGTGCAAAATCGTGTCGTCAGGCAATCCCGTCGCGTCTCATCCCGCTCCGGGCCAGGAAGCATCCGGCAGGCCGGCTGCGCGGCATCACGCCGAGCCTGTGCCGGCCTCGCTCGTCCCCACCGCGGGCTGGCACTTCCTGCACCTTTATTACCAGGTCGACCGCGAACGGCTCGCCCGCCTCTCGCCAGCCGACCGCGCCCTCGGCTGCGAGGAGCTCGCCGCGGTCCTGGATCCCCAGGCCGCGAACGCCCCCACGCGCTTGCAGTGCTTCGCCGTTCCCGGTCACAAGGCCGATTTCGGAATCGTCACCGCCGGGCCCGACCTGCGCGCGATCCATGCGCTCGAGACCGCGGTCGCCGCTTCCCGCGTCGGCCCCGCGCTGCGGCCGACTTACTCCTTCTACTCGATCACCGAGGTCTCCGAGTACGTGCCCGACGTCGACGACTACGGGCGCATCCTCCGCGATCGCGAGGGCGTCGATCCCGAATCGCCCTCATACAGGGCCAAGGTCGCGGCCTATGCCGACCGGCTCGGCCCCATGAACGAACAGCGCATCCATCCGGAATTCCCGGACTGGCCCTGCCTTTGCTTTTATCCCATGAGCAAGATGCGCTCGGGCGACCAGAACTGGTATCTGCTCCCCTTCGAGAAGCGATCCGAGCTCATGGCCCAGCACGGGCGCAGCGGCATGAAGTACGCCGGCAAGATCTCGCAGGTGATCACGGCGTCGACGGGGCTCGACGACTGGGAGTGGGGCGTCACGCTCTGGGCGCGGAACCCGGTTTATCTCAAGGACATCGTCTATGCGATGCGGTTCGATGAGAGCTCCGCGCGCTACGCGCTCTTCGGCGACTTCTATTTCGGCTTCCTTTTGCCCCCGCGCGAGCTGATCGCCGCGCTTCGGCTTGCGCCATGAGCATTCCCCAGGCCGAGGCTCTGCCCCCCTCGCCGCCGCGGTTGATCCTGGCGAGCACGTCCCCTTACCGCCGGGCGCTGCTCGAGCGCCTGGGCTTGCCCTTCGACTGCATGCGCCCCGCCTGCGATGAGGACGCCTACAAGCGCGTGATCCTCGACCCCCGGCAACTGGCGGAGACCCTGGCCTGGGTAAAGGCCGAGAGCGTGGCGAAGCTCGAGCCCAGCGCGGTTGTGATCGGCGGCGACCAGGTTTGCGTCTGCGACGGCACGATCCACGACAAGCCGGGCACGGCTGCGCGTGCGGTCGAGCAGCTCGAAACCCTCCAGGGCCGTTCGCATCGGCTCCTGACGGCGGTTTGCGTGGTCGCGGCCGGTCGCGGCCGGTTCCATCTCGACGAGACCACGCTCCACATGCGGGCGCTCTCGCGGCAGGCGATCGAGCGCTACGTCGAACGCGATTCGCCGCTCGATTGCGCGGGGGCGTACAAGCTCGAGTCGCGCGGGATTGTGCTCTTCGAGCAGATCGACACCGCCGATCACACCGCGATCACCGGCATCCCGCTCCTTGCGCTCACGTCGATCTTGAACGAGCTGGGATTCTCGATCCCGTGAGCTCGCCGACGGCCCGCCTCCGCGCCCTCGGGCGCGATTTCCGCGCCCGCGTTCGCCGCGGAAACGCGAACCGAATCGCGCTCCACCTGTCAGATCCCTTGACAAAGCGTGCCCGTGGGGGTGCAATTCACTTGTGAAGTGCCCGTAGCTCAATTGGATAGAGCGTTAGCCTCCGGAGCTAAAGGTTGCAGGTTCAAATCCTGCCGGGCATATTCCAGAAGTCCCCCCCAACGTGCGACTTCCCTTATCGCCCTGGCTCCGTCCCGGGGCGTGCCCCTGGCTCTTGCGATGCCGCCGGGGTTCGGGATCGTCCGGATTGCCGCAATCCCAGAGATTGCTTGCCCCAGTTGGCTGGCTAATGGCAGCCGCTCAGGATGCGGTCACAGCAGGATCGCTCGCCGCTTCATCACGGCTTTCCCGGGTCCCAGAGAGTCGACTCGAGAGTCGTGGCCCCGGGCGTGGTCGGCCCGTGGAAGGCGTAGACCGTCACGATCCGGCCGTCGCGCCGCACGAACGATCGTGGATAGCCCGTGTCGTGGCTGTCGCCGTCGCCCCGGATGGTGATGGGCGCGCTCCAGGTCTTGCCGCGGTCGCTGCTCAGGCGAGCGAGCACCGGATACGGCCGCGCGCGGTAGCCATAGGTCAGGCACAGCCTGCCGTCAGGCAGCGCGTTCAGGCACGGCGGGTTGCCGTCGCCGGCATCGGGGGCGGGTGTCGCGAGAAACGACCAGGTCTTGCCGTTGTCGTGCGAGGCGAACGCTTCGATCGACTGGTGAGGCTCACCGCTGGCACGCACCGTCGTCACCAGTTCTCCCGCGGACACCCGCGCCGTGGACGGGCACACGGCGTACCCCGCCGGCTCGGGGCCGATGAATGACAGGAACCGCCAGGATCGCCCTCCATCCCCGGTCTGGACCACGAACGGACGGCCCTCCTTGCCATTCGACTTGGTGCCTGTCAGAAACACGAGCGCGCGATCGCGGCCGTCCACGAGATAATCGGTCCGCCCCATGACGCCCTGGAGGCCGAAGAGTGGAAGGCGATAGGGTCCGCGCCAGGTTCTGCCGCGATCGTTCGACTCGTAAAAGTGCGACGCGCCGCCGCGGTGGCTTTCCATGCGTACGAACAGGGCGAAATTGGGATTCGAGAAGTCCAACCGGCCTTCGAAGTCGGTCGGTCGATCTTCCTCAAGCCCCGGCGGCATGGCAGCGTGGCGCTGGCCTCGCGTCCCCTTAAGAACCCCTTGAGGCTCAGGGGACTCGATGCGCCAGGTCGCGCCGCCGTCTCGGCTGCGCGCGAAGAGAAAGTCTTCTGGCCGAGCGCGGTCGAGGTGGTAATCGTCGCGGCTCCCTTCTCGGAAATATCCCCGGCTGAACGCGACGAGCAGCTCGTCCCCCCATGACCATGCCCCATGGTTTGCGGGCCAGCCCACAAACCGCCCCGTTTCGTTGTAAATCTGCACGTGGCCGATGATCCTCGGCGGCTCGCCAGCCCGCACGAGAGAATCGGCGAAGGGAACGCAAAGCAACAGAACCATCGCGCGCATCATGGGGTTCCCGGGTCCATCGGCTTGCTTTCGGCCCACTGATCTCAGGCTAGCAGGCGCTCGCGCGCGAGTCGAGTGAGCCGGCCCTGCGAACCGGCACTCCCGCGGCACACTGCGCATGAGACAGGATCGTGATCGCGCCTCGCCGATTTTGCAGACGGCGCCTGCACCTTTCCGACCGCCAATTCGCCAGACGGCGTCTGTTGAATCGGTGTCTGTCGAATCGGCCAACCCTCGTAAAGCGCCTTGTGTGCTCCAACCGGGCGCGGGAGCAACCCGCTCCGGGCCGTCTTCACCCCAGGCACGACATCGCGCGGCGGCCGGTCGTTCTCAGCGCGGGGGCAGGGCATCGGGTCTCGAGAGTGAACGTTGCGCTATCGGGATCAAGAACGGTTGAACCACGCAAGAGACGAAAAGCACGAAAGAGGAAGGGATCATCGCATGATTCGATCAGGTTCCAGGAGGGCCTGATGCCCGAGGCGTCAGCAAAGCCGGGCTCGCGGGACAAGGGGGATGAGATTGCAGGGGATGAGATTGAATGTCCATCTTCGGCTCTTGGAAGCACGCGACCGGCGGAGCCGGTGGTGCCGTCGTGACGGCCAGTCGGAGCGCCCGGACGCCCTGGGAAGCCGGGCAAGGCGGGGAAGAGGGCTTGACAGGACGCCGTTGGCTCTATAGGAAATCTCCTATAGACTCAAGGAGTACCGGAATTGGCCACGGATGACCACGAAACCCCGGTGTTGCGGCCCCTCGTCTGGATGGGCAACTCGCTGCGGAATGTCCAGGCGTTCCCGAGTTGGGCACAGAAGCTCATCGGCGACGAGCTGCAACTGATCCAGTTCGGGGCCATGCCGCGTGACGCCAAGCCGTTCAAGGGGGGTCGGCAGCGGGGTTTTCGAGATCGCCCTGCGCTATGAGGGTGACGCCTACCGGACGGTGGTTGCGGTCCAGCCTGGCGAGCGGATCTACGTGCTGCACGCCTTCCAGAAGAAGTCGAAGCGGGGGATCGCGACGCCGAAGCCGGACGTGGATCTGATCAAGCAGCGTTACAAAGAGGCGAGGGAGCTGGCGGAACATGAGTGACAAGGACAGGCAGGCCATCGAGTACGAAAAAGGCTCCGGCAACGTCTTCGCGGATTTGGGGCTTGACGATGCCGACGAGCTGTACGCCCGGTCGCAGTTGGGATTCCACGTCCACAAGCTGCTCGTGGCCCGCAAGCTCAAGCAGCGGGAAATCGCCGACCTCCTGGGCGTCAAGCAGCCGGAAGTGTCGCACCTGATGAACGGGCATTTCAGCCGGTTTACCACCGACAAGCTGCTGGAGTTTCTCAAGCGGCTCGACCAGACCGTCACCATCCGCATCCGCCCGCACCGGCCGGGGGAGCCGTACCAGGAGGTCGGTTTCGGGGTGTGAGCCAATTCGGTCAGCCGGGCGTAACGCTAGCAGCCCGTCGAGGAATCCATTTCTGTCATCAACCGGCCATCGCCCCGCAAGTTCCGACCTCACGCCGTCCGCTCGCCTCGCATCAGCGCCGTCGTGGAATCCAGCTCAAAGGCAATGAGATTGCAGGCAATGAGATTGCATGTCCATCTTCGTTTGTCCATCTTCGTTTAGGCGGGGGGCGGGGTGTCGAGGTCGAACTCCTGCCCCGGCTCCTTCTCGGTGTAGGCGTGGAGGCGCGTGCGGAGGACGGTGAACCACTCGGGCTGGTCGGCTCGGGCGACCACGGCGATCATCTTGCGGTCGAGATCCGCCTCGGTATCATCGGCGGCGACGAACGCCTGGAGCTTCTTGAGCCGCTCCTTGCTGTCGCAGAACTTCCGGCGCTCGGCGAGGTGCTGGTGAAGGTGCTGGCGGGTCAGCCCCAACTCGTCCAGGAGCAACGACGCCCGATCCGCCCGGAAGCTGCGGGCGTAGAGCCGCATGTCCAGGAGCCAGTCGTCCTCGAAATCCGGCTCCTCGGCGGGCGAGTAGAGCAGGAAGCGGGTGTCGGGCTCGTCACGCTCAATGCGGATCTTGGCTTCGAGAGCACCCACCTGATCGAGCCGCACAATTTGCACATGATCCAACTTCAGGAGTCACAGATCGTTCTGGAACTCCCGGTCGGGGTCGTTCCAGAAGACGATGCGGTGCCCCTGCTCGTCGAACAGGCGGCTGAGTGCGGAGTCGATCCTGGTGTGGTCCATGACGGAGACCTGGCGACCTCAACCCGTCTGAACCGGGGCAACAGGCGTGTAGGGCGGCTCGGTCGTCTCCAGGCGATCGGCGGAGACCTGCCGGATCTGTCCGTCTTCCCAGATCAGGATCGGCGTCCCGGTTTGCCGGGCCTGGCGTACCACGGTCTCCGACGCCTTGCGGAAGGCGGCTTCCGCCTGGCGGGTCAGGGGTTCCTTGATCTCATTCATCGTTCCGTGCTCCAGGAAGAGATGACCGCCGCATGGGTGGCGCGGTCGTGGACGGTCACTTCGTTCTCATGATGTTCCGCCACGAGGAGGGGCGGCAGCCGGGAGGCGTCGTAAATCCACCAGTCATCGGTCAGGGGGGCGTAAACCGTGCTGAAATTCCTCAGACCGGCGTCGAAGCGGCGGCGGATGACCGGCTCGGGGATGTCGTGACCGCCCTGACGCACCCGGTTGGCGACCCGTGCCACCGCCAGATCGGCGCTGGGGAGCCAGAGGAAGAACAGGTGGATGCGGTAGCCCCGCTCCCTGAGCCGGTTCAGGATCGAGCGGTACGTGCGACCTGAGAGCGTGGTCTCGAACCCGAAATCGGTGCCCGCCGCCGCCAGTTCCCGGATGCGGGTCAGCACCAACCGCCCCGCCCGCACCGCCTGGGTCTCGGGTGCGAAGGGCGAGAGCCCCGAGGCGATCAGGTCGGCGTTGACGAACTCACGGCAGTCCACGAACCACGGCAGGAACTCGGTGGCGAACGTCGTCTTGCCCGCTCCGTTGGGACCGGCGATCACGTAGACCTGGGGTGAGGGGGCAGCGGGGGTCGCCATCAGGTCATTCCTCGTCCTGTCCCCCGGTCACGGCCTTGACCTCGGCGAGCAGGTCGCCGAACTTGCCGTAGTTGACCTTCACGCCATCGTCGACCCACGCGCCGTCGTGAGGATCAAGCCGGATCGGCGTGTCGGCGCGTTGCCGGAGCTCTCTGTCGAATGTACGGAGCTCGGCCCATCTCTTGAAGAGGCTCCCCGCGCCTTTTCGAGTTCCCCGCGCCAGGCCGGGACTTGGTGGCGAGCAATGCCCGAGGCGTCAGGAAAGCCGGGCTCGCGGGACAAGGGGGAGGAGATTGCAAGTCGATACTACTGCCACCTGAGGCTAGCAGGCGCTCGCGCGCGGCTCGAGTAAGGCGGCTAGGCAAGACGTTGCCCCCGCGTCGCAAAGCGCATGGGACAAGATCGTGGTCGCGCCGTTGTGACAGGCGATGGTCTCATCCACGCCCTGTGTCAGGTAACCTACCTCGCGACCGAAATCCCAGTCGACTGGCCTGTGGCTCCGCGAACTCAACCAGCAGATTAACCATCCTCATACTCCAGGCGTTCATGGTCATAGTTCTCGTTTCCTGGCGAATACTTGGTGAGCGGGATAGTTATCTCTTGACCTGGCGAGATGAGAGCGATAAAAAAAAGAAGCCGTCGGGAGGCTCCCGACGGCTTCTTTCTGTTCCCCGATAGGCTTGCGCCCTCGGCGAGTGCCGAAGCACCCTAACAGAGTGGTATTTGTAGGGTATCGGTTCATGCCCGGGGTCGCAAGCCTCCTTATGGAGGCTTGACTATGACCGGTTCCACTGGTCATCCCTGCCCGAAGTCGGGAATCTGGCGGTCCGGGACCTGCCACCACGTCGAAATTGCACTGTCGCGCGGCGAGACGTTCCCGCCATGCTGTCGCTGCAAGCGCGCGATCACCTGGATTCTTGTTCGGCCCACCAATAATTAATTTGGAGGCTGCACCTATCCGCGGCAAGTGGCTTATGTTTCCCGAGATCGCGGTCGGCATGCACCCCGCCCACATGGCAGGTTGAAACCAATCGTCTTTCATTCGGGCATTCAACTAGCCACTGGCCGTGGCCAAATTGAAGTGTGAGCGGGATAGTTCGGACCTTTGTCACTGCGTTAGAGCCCACAGCAGCCACGCTGTGGCCAAAGAATCATTGTGCTCGCTTCGCGACAGTTCAGATCCCTCGTATTGTTCGCGGGATCCATACGTAATTAGTTTTATGCATATTTCGCTGCGTAG
>DAIDHX010000108.1 GCA_027451885.1 Planctomycetales bacterium | reverse complement strand
CGAAAGCAAGACGCAGAATGTGGGCAGATTCTCGTTTTCGGAGCCGAGTCCGTAGCTCAGCCACGCGCCCATCGACGGCCGGCCGGCGATCTGCGAACCGGTCTGAAAGAAGGTGATCGCGGGATCGTGGTTGATCGCCTCGGTATAGAGCGAGCGGATGATACAGAGCTCGTCGACGATCCTGGCGGTGTGGGGTAGAAGCTCGCTGACCCACGCGCCTGAGCGCCCGTGCCTGGCGAACTTGAAGATCGACCCGGCGAGCGGCAGCACGGCCTGGTTGGCGGACATCTCGGTCAGCCGCTGGCCCATGCGCACCGACGCGGGCAGGTCCTGGCCGTTGCGTTCGTTGAGCAGCGGCTTGTAATCAAAGAGATCGAGCTGCGACGGCCCGCCGCTCATGAAGAGCGAAATCACGCGTTTGGCCCTGGGTGGGACGTGATAGGCGGTGAGCACGCCGTGCGGCCGGCTGGGATCGGGAGTGGGGGCGTGATTGGGATCGAGGCCCGCCGTGGCGCGGGCCTGGGGATCTTCACCGAGCAGGCTCGCGAGCGCTGCCGCGCCCAGGCCAAGCGCGCTTGAGCCCAGGAAATGCCGGCGGTTCAGGGCGAGTCCGGGCAAATAGGCGTCGGTCGCGGGGTGGGGCATGGCGGCGGGCTCCGCGGGAGGCGAAACAGGATTCGGGGAGGTCCAGGCCGGTCCTCGCTCGACATCGGCATCGCCTGCCGAATCTTGCCGGCGGCCTTGTTCCATACCGGCAGCTTCAAGAATCCCCATTATAGAGGATCAAAACGATGCCGTCCTCCTCAATTCCAGCAAGGCTGTCGTTGAGATTCTGATTTCTCACCGCGAGCCCGCGCGCCTTCAGATCCCCCGCGCGTCTTCAGATCGCCAGCCAATTCTGCTGTACTCACTCCTGTGTATGCGCGCGCTGCGATCGCCCTTGTGAAAAACGGGGCAGCGTCTTTACGACCCGCGTATGCCGGGCATTTGCAGTGGCCGCGCCAGGGCCAAAACGCGGAGATTTCAAAACGAACCCGGCTCTCCATGCTCAAGCGCGGCATGAGCCCACAGAATTCGATCGGGCGCACCGGGAACGGCACAGTCCCGGTCGCCATGCCGTCTCGGCAGGTGATCTCCTCGCCGGTCACTCGATCGTATACACTTCTTTTCACGCCGCAAGCGCGGGGGCACGAATCCGTTTCGCCCCTTTTACGCGCCAGTACCCACCGAGGACGCCGGTTCGCATGGGGCCAGATCAAGCTCAGGACGCGATGGTGCTTTCATGACGCCGCTCGCCATGATCGTGATCGTCGTGCTGGTCGATGTGCTGGGCTTCAGCATCGTGATGCCGCTGCTCGCGCCCTTTGCCGATCGCTATGGCTTCTCGGCCGCGCAAATCGGCGTGCTCTTCTCGGCCTACCCGGTTTGCCAGCTCGTCGCGGGGCCGATCCTCGGCCGCCTGAGCGACCGCTACGGCCGCAGGCCGCTCCTGGTTTATAGCCAGGCAGGGACCGCGCTTTCGTTCGTGATACTCGGACTGTCGCGTGATTTCCGGGTGATGCTGCTCGCGCGCATGCTCGACGGCGCGACCGGCGGGAACTTCCTCGTCGCGCAGGCTTATATCGCAGATGTGACGCCGCCGGAGAAACGCTCGCACGGGCTAGGGCTCATGGGCATGGCGTTCGGGCTCGGATTCGTGCTCGGTCCGCTCCTGGGAGGCGCGATCCTCACCCTCCCCGTTCCAGACGATTGGCGCCTGCGCGTGCCCTTTCTCGTGGCCGCGCTCTTCTCGACCGCGGCGTGGCTGCTCGTGCTGTTCCGCCTGCCGGAATCGCAGGGCACGCGCGCAGGCGCCCACGAATCGGCCCGCGTGATCTCCTGGCGCGGCGTGGTTGACACCGCGACATTGCCCGGAGTGGGCAGGTTGATCGCGGTCGGCTTCATCGCCGTGTTCGCGTTCGCGGCCTATGAAGGAACGTTCGCGCTTTTTCTCAAGCGCAGAATGGGGTGGGATGAGCGCACGGCGTCGTTCGCGTTCGCCGGCATGGGGCTGCTGACAGCCCTGGTGCAGGGGGGGTTGATCCGCCGCCTCGCGCCCCGGTTCGGTGAGGCAAAGCTCGTGCTCGCCGGGCTCGGGCTCGCATTTGTCGGCTTCGCGGGGCTCGCCCTTGGAACAAACGCGGCCGCACTCGGCGGCGGGATGGCGCTCGTCGCCTGCGGCCAGGGGCTCGCAAGCCCGTCGCTGGGCGGCTTGCTCTCGCGCGCAACTCCGCGCAACGAGCAAGGAGCAGTCTTCGGCGTTTATGCCTCCGCGCAAACGCTTGCACGCATGGTCAGTTATACGATTTCAAATGTGTTGCTTGGCAAACTCGCCCTGGCCGCGCCTTACTGGGCGTCCTGCGGCGCGGAGGCCCTGGCGCTTGTGCTGGCGTTGCGACCGCTCCGCCCTTCTGCCGAGGTCGAGGCGGAATCCGCGGTGGATTCCCGCGCGGTCGAGGCGTCCTGAGCCAGGTCACGGTCGAGAAACCCCGCGCCTGCCTCAACATCGGTGTAGCCTGGCCGGGTCATGATCGCGGCGACCTCCTGCCTGTGTGCGTTGAGGATTTCCACGGCCTCGATGAATGCCTCGGGCCGCGCTTCGAGCACCTGGTCGACGAGCTCCTGGCGGAACTTCACGGCGGCGGGTGTGAGGTCGGCGGTCATGATTCTGAGCAGGCGGCGCGCGCCTGGGTCGAGACTTTCAGGCGCGTTGGTAGAGCGCCTGAGGCGCGCGGCCACGAGCGCCCGCGCAGCGGCAAGCATGCCGGCTGGGTCGTCCCGCGACCAGGTGAGCGCGGACTGGTTGAGCTTGAGCCGGGGGATCGTCTCGAGCCCATCGCCCCAGAAACGCGCAAGCCAGGGCGCATCGTTGCGAACCCACGCCGGCGCGTTGGGCGGGTCGGGGGGGTCGTGATCGCCGGCGTCGAGCAAGCGCGAAAGCGCCCAGGCGCGCGCAACGGCGATCGGGTCGGCCACGGTGAGCACCCGCGCACCCGCAAGCTGCTCCGGCCGGCTGGCGTACCAGGGCGTCATGGCGAAAAGCAGCCGGGTGAACGCGCTCGCCTTGGAATCCTGGGTGAGCAGCCAGACATACGGGAATCGCGCTCGTGACCTGCGCACAAGCAACAGATCGCTCCGCAGGTGGCCCAGCGTCTGCAGCTCCTGGAAGGTGACGGGGTTCGTTTTGGGGTTCAGGAAGTCGACCTCAGCGCCCCGGGGAAACCTGGCATTCAGGTCATCGAGCACGGCCGGTGTGAAGGCGTCGTACCAGTACGTGAGCTCGAAGCCGCGATGCCATGCGCCTCGCGGCCCCTGGACGAGCGTGTTGTAGTACGAGAGCTCGTAGGGATGGATCGCCCCCAGTGAGAGTGTGGGCCCGATGAGCGCAAGCGCAACGGCCGCCACGCGGGCTCTTGCGTGGGGCAGCCGGAATGCACGCGCGGCAAGGTCCGCCGCCGCCACTGCGCCCCAGCCAGCAAACACAGACAGGAAGAGAAACGTGGGCAAAAAGAGCCGCACGCCGTCATGCCCAGGCGTTGGGAACATACGTACAACCGGCAGTGTGAGAAAATGCACGAAGAAATAGAGCGGCAGCCGGTCGCTGCCCGAGCGGAAGAAACGATCCACGAACCCGATCGCCGCCACACCAAGCGTGGTCACGGGTACCGTCACGGCCAGAAGCACCCAGGCGTTGTGCCAGGGCAGGGCGTATTCGTAGATCTGGCCGAGGTAAAGAACCTGGATTGTCGGCAGCGCGTGATGACGGTCGGTGGTGAGTGTGTAGTAATGCGCCAGCCTGGGCATCGTCTCGAGCCACCACGCCGGGTTGCCAAGCCACGCGATCAAGGCTCCAAAGGCCAGGATCGCGGAGAACGTTTCGAGCCCCGGGCGCTCGACCCCCCAGATCTTGTGCTTCGGCCGCAGCCGGCCCACAAACCGTCGCAGCATCCACACCAGGACAGGCGCCGCCAGAATCGCGCCGGGCAGAATCGCCGGCGGGCGGTCGAGGAACAGGTCAGCCAGGTCCGGCGGCGGCAGCTTCTGCTGCAAAAGCTGAATCTGGAGGAACGCCAGCAAAAGCGGGATCCCTTGCCCGAGAAGCGTCAACGCGGCATCGGTGATGTTTGACCCCGCGCCAGGGCCAAGGAGCCCACGCGGCAAACGGCTCAAACAGAGCCAGACCAAGATCGGCCCCAGAACCATAAGCGCACCCGGCTTCTCCACAAACGCCAGCCCCACAAGCACGCCGACAAGAACTCGCCAGCGGCGGGCGCCTGGCTCGTACTGCCCTTTCCAGAAGGCAATTGTGGCGAGCGTCCAGATCAAGAGCCCCGGGATGTCCGTATCGATCAGGTGCGCCTGGCCGTAGAGCCGGGGCATGAGCAAAACCGATCCCCCGGCGGTGAGAGCCACGGGCACGCCATAACGCCCAGCGAGGAAGTGGTAGAGAAGCGTCACCGTGAGCGCGAACTCGATCACCGACGCCATCCGCCTGGCCGGGATGTCTTGCATGAACCACCCGAACAGCGCGTGCGCGGCGAGGTTGAGCTGGCCCCCCAGCGGCGGGTGAAAATTGATCCCGTAGCGGCCATACGGCCAGTAGTAGAGGAGCGCATCGGGATCGAGCAGCGGGCGCAAATCCGCCAGCGAGCGCACCTGCGCGAGCTGCTCCCACCACTGCACCGCGACAAGCTGGCTATAGCGATACGCCGGCTCGTCCCAGGTGAGGCCGAAGTCGCCCACGCTCGGGATCAGGATCCCCAGCGCCAGCCCAAGCACCAGCAACGTGCCGCCCCACAGCCGCCAGCCCGCGCGGACCGTTTCGGCACGCGCGATCGACGCGGGTTCTTTCGGTGTCGGGGGCAGGATGATCACCTGGGGCGCGTCAGGCGCGGGCGCGTCCGAATCCGGCATGGCTGGCTCGCTGGGTTTCAAACTCGGTCGACACGCCCGCATGATGCAGCCAGGTACGCCGAACCGCAAAGAGATCATACAGTTGCATCGATTCGAAAAAAAGCTGGGATGAATCGCAATGACAGTTGTCATGATGATGAAAGGGCGAGAACGCGGACAGGGCGAGAACGCGGACAGGCGAGTGCGAGCGCGATGGACCCGGAATTGCTCGGAGCCTTGATCGATCGCTGGGCTGCACCATTGGTGCTCTTCGCGCGGCAGTGGTGCGACGAGCCAGACGATGTGGTGCAGGAAGCCTTCGCGCGGCTGGCAGAGGAGCACGCTCAGGTCGAAAACCCGCAGGGTTGGCTCTACCGGGTGGTGCGCAATCGCGCGATCAACGCGGGCAAGGCAGGTCGCCGCCGTCGCCATCATGAATCCCGGGCAGCGCTGCGCTCGGACGCCTGGTTCGATGACGCTGAGCTCGAGGGTTTGGCCCTTCCTCTTGATCAAGTACAGGCCGCGCTCGAGAGCCTGCCGATCGAGCAGCGCGAGGTGATCGTGGCCCGCCTCTGGGGCAGTTTGAGCTTTGAACAAATCGCGGAGCTCGCGGCAATGTCAGCGAGCGCTGCGCACCGTCATTATCACGCCGGCCTCAAGGCGTTGAGAGAGCGTTTGGGGGTCTCATGGCAAGCGCATTCGAGCCGTTCGATGCAGAGTTAGAGGCGATCGAACAGGCCCTGGGCAGGCTCAAGCCCGCGGCCGGCCGAATCGATCGCGACCAGATCATGTTCCGCGCGGGTCGGGCCTCTGCGCACAAAAGGCAAAACCTCTGGCCTGCGCTCGCGGCGAGCCTGGCTCTCGTGGCCGTTGGCGAGGCCATCTGGCTACCGCGGCAAGCAGTCCCCCTGGTCGTCGAGCGCGAGAGCTCCAGGCCGGGAACTGAGCTCACGCATGCTCCGAGGCCATCCGCCGCGCCGATTGAGCCCCAGGGAAATGTCACACCTCTGCCCGGCGAGGAAGTCGCGTCGATGTTCTTCGAGGAACTCGCACTGGGACGCACCGACCAGGAGCGGCTCGCCAACCAGGTTCTGCGCTACGGGCTCGATGGGCTCTCTGGAAATGGACCAGCCCCGCTCCCAGGCCCTGCGCCTTCGGCATCCGCGAATGAGGCCATTCGGCTTGAACTCCTTGGCATTCTCAATTCTGGAGGCTCTTCATGACTGCGTTTTCGTTGCCCACGCTCATTCTGCTCACGTTTGTGAGCTACCCGATCGAGGCGGTTAACGATTCGGTCCCGATCTCGATTCGAGCCGCAAGAGACCCGGACCCCGCACTTCGTTATCGACTGGAACCGGAATTTCGCAGCCTGCGGCCGGGAAACGCGGCAGTTCATTACGGCAGAGCGGTGCTGATTCTCTCGACGATTCGGCACCGCGATCTGCCAGCACCAAACCCGGCGAATTCGGACTGGAAGTCGGACGCGACGATCCAGACCTGGACCACCGCGCCTTTGAATTCGCTGCCTCGGGAAAAGATCAAGAAGCTGCTCGCGGCTGCCCGGCCCGCACTCCGGGAAATCGAAGAAGGCGTCAACCGGGTCTCGTGCGAGTGGGGCTTCACGCAGCAGCCTCTTGGCGGGTTCCTACCCGAGGTTCAGGGCTTGCGGCCGCTGGTGCGATTGCTGGTGCTACAGGCACGCCTGGCCATCGCCGAGGGCCGTACAGCGGACGCGGTCAGCTCGATCCGAACAGGCATGACCTTGAGCAGACACCTCGGTGAGTATCCCTCGGCGATCGCCGGGCTCGTGGGCGTTTCGGCCAGCAACATGATGCTCAAATGCCTGGAGGAGCTGATCCAGGCGCCGGGGACTCCCAGCCTTTACTGGGCCCTCGCAGCCGTCGAGCGCCCGCTCGTCGACTGGCGCCGAGGGATGGAAGCCGAACGCTCCCTGCTCGAGGATACGTTCCCCGACATCGCTCGCCTGGACGATGGTCCCTGGACCCTCGAGCATGCCCGGCAGTTCGCGGCCGATCTGGAGAGCAAGCTTTTCCACATGGGCTCGCGACCTCGGTTTGAGTCCTCCGCCTGGCGAGAAATCGGCCTCGCGGCGATCTGTGCCAAGCTCTATCCCAGGGCCCGCAAAAGCCTGATCGCGCAAGGAATGCCGGAAGCGACCGTGGACGCCATGCCCATCACCCAGGTCGCCACGCTCTATACCTACCGCGAATACGATCGCCTCCGCGACGATTCATTCAAGTGGCTGAACTTGCCGTACTGGCAGTCGTACAACCAACTCGACCGGGTCGGCTACCAGAATGTTGCAGCAAAGCTCGAAAATCCCATGCTCTCACTCTTTCAGATGCTCATGCCAGCGCTGAAATCTTTACGTGTCGCGTACGTTCGGGTGGAGCGGCAATTCGCGGTCTTGCAATGCATCGAGGCCATCCGCCTCCACGCCTCGCACACCGGCGCACTTCCGGAATCCCTCGAGGCCATGACGCAATCCCCCGCACCAATCGACCCGGCAACCGGCAAGCCCTTCAATTACACCGTCGAAGGCGCAAGAGCCGAGCTCACGGCCCCCAACATCCCAGGCGGACCGCATCTTCCCATGTTCGCTGTCCACCAGGTGATCCTGCTGGTTCACTGAGTCCTCTCTCTTTCTCAATAGGAGTACAGTTATGAAAATGACATCATTGCTAATATGCGTACTGATCCTGGGAGCAATCCGCTCTCAAGGCGCGGAGGCTCCCCGGCCGAACCCGGTGACGTCCTTCGCAACCGAGGAAGTGTCGCTCGTGGGGCGAGTGGATGTGGCGAACCTCGACCTCGACGGCCTGGGCAAGCGATTTCTGGGAAGCGCGGTCAGTCGGCCGCCGCTCCTGCAATCCTACGAAGGTCTCAAGAAATTCATGGAGACGCTGCGGCGCGCCGGCGCGAAAGAACTGTTCGTGCTGGTGGACCTGACGGCGATGCCGGGCTATCCCGTCCTTGTGATCCCAGCCGGCGAAGGGGTCGACGCCGCCGCCATCTCCGCGGCGATCACCAGCCGCCAGGGCGGACTGCCGGTCTCCTTCCCTACATGCGAGACGATTCGTGGCGCGGTTGTGGCGGGGTCGGCGGAAGCAATCGCCACGCTTCGGACTGCGCCCAAGAAGAGTCGCGCTGACATCGCCGCCGCGCTTGAATCCTCCAGCGCGTCTCCCTTGGCTCTGGCCTTCACGCCCAGCACAGTTCAGCGCAGAGCATTCGAGGAAGCGATGCCAAGACTCCCAGACGCGATTGGCGGCGGACCCATCACCTCAATCACCCGAGGCCTGAGCTGGGCCACGCTCAATCTGCTCACTCAGCCCAACCCCGAACTCCATGGAATTGTGCAGGCACGGGATGCTGAGTCCGCCAGGGCAATTGCACTCGTGCTTGATGCTGGGCTCAAGTCCTTCGCCATGGCCTTTCGCACCAACCCCAAACTTGGCGCAGCCTCCGCGGCAATCGCACAGGTCGCGCCGCAACAAAATCAGGATCGCGTCAACCTGAAGCTTGACCTCGCCGTCACGGCATCGCTCGTCACAGGGCTGGTCAGCCAGGCCGAGGAGGCCGCGAACCGAACACACTGCACCAACAATCTCAAGGTGATCGCCCTTGCCATGCACAACTACCACGCCGAGCACAATACCTTCCCTCCCGCGTTCACGGCGAACAAGGAAGGCAAGCCCCTCCTGAGCTGGCGCGTGCTGATTCTCCCTCACCTCGATCAGAAGGCCCTCTTCGATAAGTTCCACCTCGACGAACCGTGGGATAGCCCCCACAACAAGTCGCTGATCTCTCAGATGCCCAGGGTTTACTGGTGCCCGAACGGCGATCCGGAATCGCTCCGGACCGGCAGGACCACCTACCTTGCCCCACGAGGACCGAAAACCATCTTCTCGGGATCAACCCCGGTCAAGATCCAGGAAATCACCGACGGGACTTCCGATACCATCTTCATCGTGGATGTCAGCGACGAGACGGCGGTGGTCTGGACAAGGCCCGATGATTGGCAAACCGCACCTAACCTGAATCTGAAACAAATCTTGGGTCATCACACGGGCGGTGCCCAGTGCGGTTTCGCCGACGGCTCAGTGCGGTTCTTGCCAGCCTCGATCAACCCGGGCACATTCCTGAACTTGCTCACGAAGGATGGCGGAGAAGTGATCGACGTCAACGAATTCTGAAAGAGACTCGAAGGGATCTACCAGCGCGGGTTCTCCGACCCCTCCAATCGTCACAGGGGGGTAGGAAATCCGCGCCGGATTATTTAACCTAAGTTGTGGGAAACGCCACTGTTTCCTATTCGTTAAGGTAAGTCGATCGGAGGCTTGGTCGTTCAGGCTCCATCGGCGGAGACTTTTGAGGAGTAGCATCCATGATTCGGAACCTGACGACGCTGGTCGCGTTCGGCCTGTTCGGCTCGCTGTTGCTGGCGGGGAATGCCGAGGCGTGCCACAAGCTGGGCTGCAAGAAGAGCTGTGCGGCACCCGCTCCCTGCGTCGCCCCCGCGCCGGTGTGCGCGCCTGCCTGCGCACCCGTCGCCAAGAAGATTTGCATGCCCAGGATCAAGCTTTGCGCAATGCCCAAGATCTGCGCACCCCGGACCTGCGCACCCAAGGTCAGGAGCTGCGGCTTCCACCTGCCCAAGCTCTGCCTCAAAAAGAAGTGCGCCGCCCCGGCCGAAATGGCCTGCGCCGGCCCTGTTTGCCCGGTTCCGAGCCCCCAGGCCTCGGCCCAGCACTGAGCCAGTTTGGAGCTTTGCTCCCAACCAGCGGTCCGTGCGTCGGAATCCTCGACGCGCGGACGTTTCTGTTTACTGGGCTCGGGCCTCGCATGGTCCGAGCCTTTTCAAACTCATCGCTTCCGCCCAGACCGACTAATCGCGGAATTTGATCCCGCGGCGGGCGACCTCCTCATACGGAAAGATCCAGACGAGTGGCACGCCTAGCTTCTCGACCTTGTACGCGGGCGTTGCCTCCCGCACCAGGGTTCGGATCGATGCCGTGAACTCACCGGGCCGATTCTGGAAGACGACCCAGCGCGGGCGACCGCGATCGATCGGTGCGATCCCAGGAAGCTGTTCGGTCTCTCGCAGATAGAGCCACGAGCGTGGGAAAGTGTGGAACACCACAGTTTCCTCTGGCCCGGTGTTCAACCGCAGCCATCGAAGCGCACTGGAGTCGAGCGCATCCCAGTAATACGTTGGCTCCATCCCAAGCTTCGCTGCGCCCGGGAGTCCGCCAACAATCGGGCTAAAATAGGAAAGCGGCATCGGCATCATCACCGCCACGGAAACCGCGGCCTCGAGCATCACCGCCAAACCCACAACCTTGCCCCAGCCACGCTTCCAGTCGACGATGGTGTGCTCGCCGATTCCCACAAGCAGCGCGAGCATCCCGAAGGCTGGCAAGAATAACCGAACTCCATCGTGCCCTGGGGTATGCGGCATCGCACGCAAAACAATCAGGAAGGCCCAGTGGAGGGCCACGAGGGCTCCAAAGGCGTTTTCACGCGGCCTCCTGAATGTCCGCACCAGGCCCGTTAGCCAGAGCCCCACCAGCCCCACGGGCGTCACCAGCACGGTCCAGACGAGTGTGTTATAAAAAGGGAGAGACTCAAGCGGCGTCTGATAGACCTTACCCAGAAATTGAACCTGGATGGGGATCGATTCCGCCCGATTCAGGTTCGAGTTCAAGAATCGGAACAGGCTCGCCAGGGGCGATGTCCACCACGGTGGAATCATCGCGAGAAAGACCACGGCGGCGATCGGAATCGCGATCGCCAACCCCTTGAGTGCACAACGCGAGCGATAGCATGCCGTCCAAACTAAAAACGGCAAAGGCAGGAACCAGCCCGTGAACTTGGTCCCGGCCGCCGCACCGAGAATCAACCCCAGCGGGATCGACCAGCCCACCACATGCGCAATTCGAGCCGGTGTGGCTGGGATGGCGAACTTCGAAAACGCCACGATCGCCAGTACCCAAAGCGAGCTGGCGATCCCATCGTACGCGGCGTAATGTCCGTGGGCAAAAAGGTTTGGCTGAAGTACCCAGGCCGCCGTGGCAACGGCTGAGCTCCAGGTTCCAAAACGTGATAGCATGAATCCGGCGATCACCCCGGCAGTCATGCTAAAGAGCAAGATTGGCCCGATACGGGCCCTGGGCAAGACATCGAACCCGGGCGCGATCAGGTCCCCAACCAGGCCCAGCAGGGCATAGAATGGCGGATGTCCGTGCGGCTCCTCGCGTGCGAACGGCCAGAACCAGGAGACGACCTCCGGGTCGAACAGGAGACTCGAGCGTGAACGAAGCTGCTCAGGCCGCGGCGCGGGCAGCCCATCGGGCTGAACCAGTTCGAGTGTGGGCGCGACCCACGTGGAGGAGAACTCCTGGGGATTCGCCAGCGCCTGAAACCAGAGCCGCAGACGTGCCTCACGCCCGAGCGTGAAGCCCTCATCCCAGCCGATGGCAAGCATCGGCTCGGTGGCGAACATCACGATCGCAGTCGCCGCCGCCGCAACAGTGCCGACGATCCAGGAACGTGAACGCGCGAGTGTCATGGCTTGCTCCCGCGGGTTTCACGCCCCGGACCCGTCTACCTGGTCGAGGCTTAGAATAGCCTCGCAGCGCTCGAGGCCAGCACGCGCGTACGGGCCGTTGCCTGCGGGACGTCGTCGCCGCTTCGCAACACCGCCGATTCCCGGCATTCCGGGAAGGCCGGACAACGCACGCATTCGCTCCAGATCTCGTGGGGTAGCTCCGTCTTCTCGATCACCCTGTAGCCGCAACGCAGAAAAAACTCGGTCGCGGTCGTGAGGGCGAAAATCGACTTCACCTCGAGCTCGCGTGCAACCTCCCAGCACCAGTCGACCAGTTTGCGACCCACTCCTTCGCCCTGAAGCGCCTCGGCCACAGCCAGGCAGCGAATCTCCGCGAGATCCTCCCAGAACACATGAAGCGCCACGCAGCCGACGACCCGGTTCTCATCGTCAACCGCCACGCAGAATTCGCGGATGGATTCGTAGAGCTCCGCCTTCGTCCGTCGGATCATGAGCTTTCTGTCCGCAAACACACCGACCAGCTCTTGGATGCCGGGGACGTCGCTGACACGCGCGGGGCGAATGTTCAATCGAGGAACCTCCAGGGTCGGCATGACGCCGAACGTTGCACGAAAATGAGACGTAACTCCACACCTAACGCCGCTTTGAAGCGCAGAAAGTGGACTGGAAATCCATTCTAAAGAACATGGACGCAGAATCAAGGCAATGACTACGCTCCGCCACGCGGGCGCTCCGCCACGCGGGCGAAAAGCCGCCTACTTGATCGCGGTTTGGCTGCTTGAGACACCCTGGGCCATCGCCGCGCCAGCCCCGCCCGCCTTCGCCCTGGAACGCTCCGGAAGCACCCGGTTCTGATAATAGGCAAGCATGTGCCGATAATCAGGCCCGTGAGCCACCTTCACCAGACCCACCGAACGGTCAATCTCCTCCGCTGCCTGCTCAAACGTCCAGCCACAGTACTTCGTTCGGTACGCGATCTGCGCCATGGATGTGCGATTGAGTCCATGGTGACAGTGGAAGTAGACTGGGTAATTGGCAGGGTCAGCCAGCACCGCGGCGGCCTTGTCGAGCTGATCCGAGATCGCGTCTTCGGGGTCGCCGTTCTGGTCGACCCGGGTGTCAGAGATCGGGATGTGGATCCACTTCACGTGCATTTGCTCAGCCAGAGCCTTCTCTTGCTTGCAGAGGTGATGATCTGGAGGATGCGCAAGTGCTAGAATTGTCTTGACCTTACAGTCGCGGACAATGGCTCGCATGGGCCATGGCTTTTGCCATGCACCCCGGTAGAGTTTGCCCTGCTCAACGACCACGAACTGCTCTGGGAAGATGTAGTCGTGGCCGTGCCGCCATGCGAGATAGAAACAGAGTACGCCGAGGCCGATTCCGACCGCCTGAAGAATCCGTCTGCGTCGTGGGGTGATCATCGCCTCGTATTCCTTCCCTGGAACCCGGCTGGCAAGCATCCCTTGGGGAGCGGGGACATGGCCCCGCCCGCTGGGCATTTTAGGATCGGTCGGCGAACCGGACAAGATTGATCGAGTCCATGAGAAAACTCGGGGTCCACGTCAGCTTCTGCGTCCTTCGCGTCACCCTCCAAAACGTCCATTCGGAGAACCTGTCGATTCTGGAAGTAACTCGTGGAAGTAACTCGGACAGTGAAGTAACTCGGACAGTCGTTGTCGTGGAAGTAACTCGGACAGAAGTAACTCGGACAGGCGTTGTCGTAATTCGAATTCGCGCCATACAACCCCGCGCCATACGAGCACGAAGCGTCCGCTCGTGAGTCTTTGCGCCTGGTCCGTCGTGAACGCCTTCGCGTTATCGCTCTGAATGCGCGTGCGAAGCGCCATCGCCTTTGTCTTTCCCGCTCCAGCTCTCCCGAAACCGGCTTACGACCACGACCAATACGAGCACGACGCGCGAGCGAGTGTGTCTTTCCCGCCCTGGCTCTCCCGAGGCCGCAATACGATCACGACCAATACGGGCTCGAAGCGCCAGCGCGTTTGTCTTTGCGCCTGGTCCGTTGTGACTGCCTTCACGCTATTGCTGATAATGGACAGTCGTTGTAATGCCCAATGCTGAGGGCATGCTCCAGGCATCGGATGGGAAATCAAAAGGAAATCAAAGGACAGGCCGGGAAGGCGATTAGGGGCGTGAGTAGCATCGGAACAGAAAACCGGCGTAAGCCGCTCGGCACGCGTGCCAAATAGGGTCTCTCGCTGGGCGAGCCCTACCGATCAGCCAAAAACTGATCGTGACGGCACTTCGTTGATAGTGCCAGAAAGGGTAGGCCGTATCTGGCGGGTCGTCGCAACCTCCTACCAGTGCCATCCGTCGGTTCGATGGGGCGGCGATTCGCCGCGGTACCCCGGTTCGCCACCCCTAACCAGGCGTCCCGAATGTGAAGGGCCAACGCCCGGTCCTCGCTGCCACAGCGAACCCGATGCCAGCAAAGATACAGCACACCGCGTCAAACCAGGCGAAC
>DAIDHX010000107.1 GCA_027451885.1 Planctomycetales bacterium | reverse complement strand
AGGCCTCGTTCACCTCGAAGAGATCGACCTCTTCGACGCTCCAGCCAACCTGGTCGAGCAATTGACGGATCGCACCCGCGGGCGCGGTTGTGAACCATTCCGGGGCGTGCGCGAAGGTCGCTGAGCCCACGATCGCCGCGGCGGGAGCAACCCCAAGCGACTTGAGCGCTGGCTCCGACCCCACCAGAACCGCCGCGGCGCCGTCGCCAATGCTCGACGCATTGCCCGCGGTGATCGTACCGCCGGGATCGAACGCGGGGGGCAAGGTCCGCAGCCTGGCCTCGTTGAGCCGGCCCAGACCTTCATCACGCTCGATCCGCGTGCTTCCCGAACGCGACTCGACCACAACAGGTGCGATCTCGCCGGCAAACCAGCCGTTCTCGGCCGCCTGCATGGCACAGGCGTGGCTGCGCACCGCGAAGTCGTCCTGCTCCTGGCGGCTAAAGTGCTCTTCACGGGCGCACAGATCACCACATGTTCCCATGTGCTTTTGATTATAGACGTCCCAGAGGCCGTCATGGATCATCGCGTCTGTGAGCTCGCCGTGGCCCATGCGGTAGCCTTCACGCGCCCGGGCGAGCAAATAAGGCGCGCGCGACATGTTCTCCATGCCGCCCGCGATGACGAGCCCCGCTTCACCCAGGCGGATCGCCTGGTCGGCGAGCATCACGGCCTTGAGGCCCGAGCCGCACACCTTGTTAACCGTGGTCGCCGGCGTGGCCGTGGGCAGCCCAGCGGCAAGCGCGGCCTGCCGCGCGGGGTTCTGGCCCAGCCCAGCCTGGATCACGCACCCCAGGACGACCTCGTCGATGGCGGTGTTCGCAAGGTTGAAACGGCCGCGCAGGGCCTCGATGCACACGGCGGCGAGCCGGGGCGCGGGCACCTGTGCGTACGCCCCCAGCATCTTGCCGATCGGGGTGCGAAATCCCCCCGCGAGGTAGGCTCGAGCCGCCATGGCATGTCCTCGTTCTCAGAGCCGCTCGAGCGGCCGGATGTGAAGCTCCTTGAGCTGCTTCGGCTCGACCGTCCCGGGTGCGCCCGTCATGAGGTCGGTTCCCTTGGCCGTCTTGGGAAACGCGATGCAGTCGCGAATGTTATCCAGGCCGCAGTAGAGCATCACCAGCCGGTCGAACCCAAGCGCGATGCCGCCGTGCGGCGGTGCGCCGTTCTTGAGCGCGCCCAGGAGGAAGCCGAACTTCTCATTCGCCTGTTCGGGCGTCAGACCCAGCAGGCTGAAGATCCTGGACTGGATCGCGGGATCGTGGCAACGGATTGTGCCGCCGCCGGCTTCCTCGCCGTTGATGACCAGGTCATACGCCTGCGCCCGCACCTTCGCCGGGTCGGAATCGAGCAGCGGCAGATCCTCGAAGAGCGGCATCGTGAACGGGTGATGCTCGGCCACGTAGCGGTTTTCTTCCGCGTCCCACGCGAAGAGCGGAAAGCGCACGACCCACGCGTAGTGGAACGCGTTTTTGTCGTAGAGATCGAGCTCGGCCGCCAGCTTGCTGCGCAGGCTTGAAAGCGCAAGACCCGAGACCGCCTGGGTGTCGGCCACGATCAGGATCAGGTCGCCGGGCGCGGGGGAGAATCGCTCGAACAGCAGGGCGCGGGCCTCGGGGGTGATGAACTTGCCGATCGAGCCGGCCACCTGCCCCTGATCTTCCACCTTGAGCCAGGCGAGCCCCTTCGCGCCCATGCCGCTGATGAACTCGGTCAGGCCGTCGATATCCTTGCGGCTGTACCGGCCCCCTGCGCCTGGCACGCAGATGCCGCGGATCCGCTTGCCCGCGGCGATCGCGTCCTTGAAGACCTTGAACTCGGTCAGCGTGGCGAGCTCCTTGAGATCCTTGAGCTCCACGCCATAGCGCAGGTCGGGCCGATCGGAGCCGAAGCGTTCCACCGCGTCGTGATAGTCGATCCGTGGCAAGGGGAGCGTCAGCTCCTGGCCGGTGAACTCGCGCGCCATCTCGGCCACGAGATGTTCCATTGTGCTTGTGACGTCGTGGTCGTCGACGAACGACATCTCGACATCGAGCTGGGTGAATTCCGGCTGGCGATTGGCGCGCAGGTCCTCATCGCGGAAGCAGCGCGCGATCTGGAAGTAGCGATCGAAGCCGGAGACCATGAGGAGCTGCTTGTAGAGCTGGGGCGACTGCGGCAGCGCATAGAAGTGGCCGGCGTGGAGCCGGCTGGCCACCAGGAAATCGCGCGCGCCTTCCGGGGTGCTGCGGCCCAGGATCGGCGTCTCGAACTCCATGAAGCCCTGCTCGCACATTACCTTGCGCATGAGCTGGGCGAGCCTGTGCCGCGTCTCGAAGATCCGCGCCATGGAAGGGCGCCTGAGATCGAGATAGCGATACGTCAGCCGCAGCTCCTCGTTCGGCTCGGGGCCGTGCATTTCAAAGGGAGGCGTGGGCGTGGCGTTGTAGATCACCAGATCCGACGCGCGGACCTCGATCTCACCCGTCTTGAGCTTGAGGTTCTCTCGGCCCGCCAGCCGCTTTGCGACCGTGCCCTTGACGCCGATGACATACTCATTTCGCAGCTCGCGTGCCTGGGCCTGGAGCTCGGCCCCCGCGTCCGGCTCAAACACAATTTGCGTGATGCCGTAGCGGTCGCGCAGGTCAATGAAGACCAATCCGCCGAAATCGCGGTATGCGTCCACCCAGCCGTTGAGGACGACCGCTCGTCCCACAGCCTCCGAAGTCAATTCACCGCAGGTCGCGGTCCGTTTCAACAGCATCGTGCGCCTGGTTCCTGATCTCGAGTGCAAGACGGGAGCGCGGATCTTCCGCGCCTGCCGTCCCTATTTTCGCTTGCCGGCGTCCATTATGGTAGTAGCGTCATCCCCCGGGCAACGCCCGCCGCGCGCGGGCCAGCCTTGATCCTGCTTCCGATCCAACCCGCGAGCGAGCCCGACCGATGCCCGATTTGCCGCCAGCGAGATGCGCCTTGTGGATCCTCGCGGTTGGAGCCTGGATGCTTTTTGCCGCCGAGGCCCAGGCCGAGCTCAAGCGGGTTCGCCCCGAATCGCTTGGTTTCGACTCCAGGCGGCTCGAGCGTCTGGACGCCGTGGTCGACCAGGCGGTTCGCGACGGGCAGGTCCCAGGCGCGGTGGTGAGCGTCGGCCGCGGTCAGGCGATCGCCTACGCCCGCGCCGCCGGCCTCCGCGCGGTCGACCCAGCGCACGAGCCCATGACCCTCGACACGGTCTTCGACATGGCCTCGCTCACGAAGCCCATCGCCACGGCCACGGCCGTGATGATCCTCGTCGATGAAGGGACGATCGACCTGCGCGATAGGTTCAGCCGCCTGATGCCGGAATTCGCCAATCACGGCAAGGGGAGCATCACCATCGACCACCTGCTCCGCCACCGCGCGGGGCTCATCCCCGACAACCCGCTCGCGGATTACGCCCAGGGGCCGGCAAAAGCCTGGGAGAACCTGGCGGCGATCACGCTCGAGGCCGAGCCAGGCGCGCGGTTCCGCTATTCCGACGTGGGCTTTGAATTCCTGGGGAAGCTGGTCGAGCGCAAAAGCGGGATGAGCCTGGACGCCTTCGCCCGGGAAAGGATATTCGAGCCGCTCGGCATGGCCGCCGCGCACTTCCGCCCGAGCGGCGGCACGTTCGCCGTGCCGGTTTCGCGGATCGCGCCGACGGAGCCGGACGACCATGGGCGGATGCTCCGCGGCATCGTGCACGACCCGCGCTCGCGCGCGCTGGGCGGCGTGGCGGGACACGCCGGGCTCTTCGCCTCCGCCGACGATGTCGCCGCCTTCGCCGCCATGATCCTGGGCGCGGGCACAGGCGCAAACGGCACACGCATCCTGAGCCCGCTCGCCGTTCGCGCCATGACCGACCCCGGCTCAACCCCCGCTCACGAACGCAGAGGGCTCGGCTGGGATCTCGACACCAGCTTTAGCGCCCCGCGCGGGGCGCTTTTCGGTCCGGAAAGCTTCGGGCATACCGGCTTCACCGGCACCAGCGTCTGGATCGATCCCGAGACCCGCGTCTTCGTGGTGATCCTGACCAGCCGGCTGCACCCGACCGGCAAGAATCCCTCACCCACCGCGCTTCGCGCCCGCGTGGCCACGCTCGCGGCGGCTGCGCTCGTGGACGCCCCGCCACGCACCCCAGGCGCAGGCGCGCAAACCGCCCCGGCCGCCACCGCGCCAGCCGCTCGACCCCGCCCCGACGTCCGCTCAGGCATCGACGTCCTGATCGAACAAAACTTTCGCCCCCTCGCCAGCCTGAAGATCGGACTGATCACCAACCACAGCGGACTCGATCGCGACGGCCGCTCCACCATCGACGTGCTACACCACGCGCCCGGCGTCACGCTCGTGCGCCTGTTCTCTCCCGAGCACGGCATCCGAGGCGCCGTCGACGCCCCCGTGGCCGATTCCACCGACCCCGCGACCAGGCTCAAGATCACGAGCCTCTACGGCAACAACCGCAAACCCCTGCCAGCCGATATCAGCGATCTCGACGCCCTCGTCTTCGATATCCAGGACATCGGCACACGCTTTTATACTTATATTACAACGCTTGGACTTGTGCTCGAGGCCGCGGCGGAATCGGGCAAACGGGTGTTCGTTCTCGACCGGCCGAACCCCATCGGCGGCGTGGCGGTTTCAGGACCGGTGCGCGACCCGGACGCCGCGTCATTCATCGCCTACCATGAGCTGCCGATCCGCCACGGCATGACCACGGGCGAGCTCGCCCTGCTGTACAACGCCGAGCGCAAAATCAGCGCGAGGCTCGAGGTCATCGCCTGCACGGGCTGGCAGCGGGACATGCTCTTCGACGACACGGGGCTCGCGTGGGTGAACCCCTCGCCCAACATCCGCTCGCTCAACCAGGCGCTTCTGTATCCTGGCGTGGGGATGCTCGAGGCGACGAACCTGGCGACCGGGCGCGGCACCGATGCGCCCTTCGAGCGTGTGGGCGCGCCCTGGATCGAGCCCCGTAAATTCGCCCAGGCGCTCAACACGGCGGCGGTCCCCGGCGTGCGGTTCACACCGATCCATTTCACCCCCAGTGAGCGGCAGTACAAGGGCGAGCGCTGCGGCGGTGTGCAGATCAGCATCATCGACCGCGACCGGCTCGACCCCATCCGACTCGGCTTCACGCTGGCCCATGCGCTCATCACGCTCTATCCGAAACAGTGGAAACCCGAGGGGATGATGAAGCTCGTCGCGTCACGCACAACCTGCGCCGAAATCACCGCGGGCAAACCCGTCGACGCCGTCCTGGCCCATGACCGCGAACGGCTGGAGCAGTTCCTGCGAATCCGGGCCCGGTATCTGCTGTATTGACGCACGGATCGGGGCGTGGACGCCGCGGCCGGTCAATCCTGCGCTCGATCGTGCCGGGCTCTCGGCCCGGGAGCCAGCGGCGGCGGATCAACCCGGGGATCGGGCGACTCATAGTCGTTCTTCACCCATTCGCGAAACCGCGCGGCGGTGTGGTCGAGCCTGTGCTGCTTGAGCCAGGCGGAATACTCGTGCAGGGGCTCGTGCAGATGTTCCGGGCCAAGGAGCGCAACATGGCCGAATTCGATTGAAAACGCGTTCTCGGCCTGGTCAGGCGCTTCGCCGCGGGCGACCATGCGATAAAGCGCGGTGGCCAGCCCGGTGCGATCCGCGCCCGACTTGCAGTGGATCAGCAAGGGATATTCCGCGTGCTGGAGCAGGTCGATCAGGGTGAGAAGCTCGCGCCGGGTGGGCCTGCGCGAGGCGTTCATGGGGAAGTCATAGAGAGCGACGCCATGCTTTTTCGTCTCGGCGACCTCGTTGGCATACCACCAGTCCCTGGGGCCGCCGCCGCGGAGATTGAGCACGGAGCGTAAGCGGTAAGATTCGATCCAGCTCCCGAGTGCCTGTCCCGGCTGGGCAGCGCGGATCACGCGGCCTGGATCGACGACGGCCAGATTTGCCGTGAACCAGGGCCCGCGGAAGGTCCAGCCGACGGCGACGATCGCGCAAAACGCGACCGAGCCCAGCCAGGCTCGCGCGCGCCGAGGGTTTCTCGGCCTGGCGTGCGGGGCCTCACTGGGCTCGGTCGTTTCAACTGCTGGCTGGTTTGTGCTCACAGTCACGCAGGGTTACACAAATTCTCTCGCTTGTCCATCGCGACCCGGGGCTCGATCACCGAGCACCCGGCTCGAGCGGAAGCTGGGGCGGAATTCGCCCGGCGGCCGATCCTCCCGTGCCGCCAAGACCCGTACTGACCGGCAGACTTGCATACTTGGCCGCCCGGATCGTGAAGGACGACTGGAGAATCGTTCCCATGACCGTCTGGAACGGCGCGGCGAGCCGGTCGAGGAAGACCGTGAGCCGCACGATCGGATCGCGGTAGACGATGATGCGGTCGCCCGGCATGAGCTGATAGTTGGTGGTCGGGTCGCCGCCGCTCGTGATCGCGGCCAGGTTGACAGGCAGCACCTGCTCGCAGCACGCACCCGGAGGCGCAGGCCGTACCAGGCGAATGTTCTGGGGCGCGGCGGTGGGCATCAGCCCCCCCGCGAAATTGATCGCGTCCAGCACCGTTTCGTTGCCCGTGATCGGCATCCGGCCCGTCACCAGCACGTCGCCCAGAATATAGTAATTCTTGCTGTTGTACGCCGTCACATCCAGGAACACCGAGGCCGAATCCTTGGGTTCGATCAGGATCGGCTTGCCGTCGGGCCCAACCTTGGGCTCGAGCGTTTCCTCGTCGACCTCAACCAGCCCCAGGGCCTCATCCGTCAGGTACTTCCGCAGATGGAGGATGATCTTTTCCTTGGCCTCCGACATCGTGAGGCCGGCGACATACACATCGCCATAGAAGCCGAGTGACAGCTTCCCGTCCGGGCGCACCAGCCGCTCGCCCGAGATCGGCCGGCCCGGAAGCGCCTCGAGCACCTCGACCAGTACCAGGTCGGGCGACTCAAGCACATATTCCGGCATCGACACCTTGTCGAACTCGCGAGCGATGTGCCCGGTCGCGATCTTTTCCTCGGGCGTTCGGACCGTTTGACACCCGGCGGAACACGCGAGCGCGAGCGTCGCGAGCCAGGCGACCCATCGGTGAGCTTGAAATGCGCGATCCATGCGACTCATCCTCCCACCTTTCCAGCTCCGACCGACACGCTCTAAGCGGTTTGCAGAGGGCTCTCGCCCGCCCAATCCCTTCAGGCGGCGAGAACCCCGCGCCGGCATTTTAACCTTGACAAAAGATACAATCGGCACATTCACCCGCTCGCTCAAATCCATTCCATCCGGATTCCTACCTCGACCCGTCCGGGAAGTATCCCGTCCCGCGGTGGAAGTACGTACGCGGATAGCGCGTATTCGGGCTCTTGCGATTGAAATAGCGGGTTGCAAGCCCCCCCGGCATCCCCGACGTCGGCCGCCGCGCCCCGCTCGATGCCGTCGCACGCGCGCTCGCCGCCGCCGTCGACGATCCCCCCGCCGGACGCACCCCGCTCAATCGACCCGAGCCAATCCCCGTCATCTGCGCCTGGTTGGCAAGCATCATCCAGCCGATCTGGTTCTGCGTCATCGGATACATGCTGCCGTAAAGCATCGGCGTCATGTACGGATTGTTAAACGCGTTGACCGGAGCCCCTCCCGAACCCTCCGCCGCCGCGCCCCCCATCCCAAAACTCCCGTTCATCGGAATCGGCACCGGCACAAACTGCGTCGAACCCGCCCCAGCCCTCTGGCCAAACGCCGTCGACTCCAGACCAAACATCGCCGTCGACGCCCACAAACCCAGCAGCAGCACTCGACCGAAACCTCGCATCGGACTCCCTCCTCACCTTTCTGGGCCGACCGATCTCAGCTCCCATCACCACTCTGTCTCTTTCGACCCCTCCCAACACCGGAAAACACTCAAAGACGGAATGACCCGAAAATCCCCTTCATTCCTCATTTACCTAAAACCCTGAAATTTGCTTGACTTCCTATTTTCTCTCCAGGATGGAACTCGGCGGACCCGATCGAAACCACACAGGACGTAGAGAGAGCTGGCCAGGGGTTGCTTCCGCCCACGAGCCGGGAGGCGTTAGGAAAACGCAATCGCACGAGGCAAGCATGCGTACGAAGCCGAGGAGTCGAGCCGCGGGTCTGATCTTGGGAGCATTTGCCGCGGTGGCGTTTGCGCCCGAGCGGGCCAGTGCCCAGCAGACAGGGTTGTTTCCCCTGGCGCCGATCCGCCGCCAGCGGACGCCGGTCGACGTGGAGGATCAGGTCTACAAGACCTATCGCCAGAAGTACTTTGGGTATCACCCCACCTGCTGGCGTCGGTTCCCGGAGGGTTGGGGCTGCCCGAGCAAGGAAGCCCCGAACCGGGAAGAGTCGTTCCGCAAGTACCCTTTGGGGACGAGCCCGTCGTCGCGTTCGGGCGTGATGCCGCCCGAGGACGGGGATGGCGGGGCGGAACAGCCTGAAATCAAGCGCCCGGGGATTCCGGCGGTGCCGGGGACGGAACGATCGCCGTTCTCGGATCTGGACAACGCGGGTCCCGCCGCGAAGCCGGCGAAGCCCAGGCCGCCGGCGAATAATGATGATCCGTTCGGCCCGCTGGACGCAAAGCCCGAGACCCCGCCCCCGGCTCGACCGGCCGCGCCCCCGGTCGCGCCCGGAGGAGGCAATGCCCCCCAGGCCCGCAACCGCGCCGAGGGCGAGCCGCTCGTGGTCGCCGAGTCCGATGACGCTCCGGTGCTCGAGGTCCCCGCAATCTCCGCGGCCCCCGCGGATGATGGAGCGGTCTTCGACCCAGGCGCAACCCACTCTCCCGCGCAGCAGCCCACCTCCGCGACTCGCCCAGCCCAGCGCAAGGGGATTCTCTCCAGCCTCTGGGGCAACATCACAAGCGGTTTGATCCGACGCTAATTCAGCGCGTGTTCGCTCCACGCCGGCCGCGGGACTCGGAGGATTCGGGTCTCGCGGCCCGCTCGCGCGCAAGCTTTACGCACGCTCGCGATACAATGGCGCAGTTGACCCGGCCAATGACAACCGGGCGCTGGGATCGTTCGTCAGTGCGGAAATCGCCATGATTCGCCCTCGGGGACGCACTCTCGTCGGAATCTGCCTGGTCGTCGCCGCACTCCTCGCAGGCGCTGCGATCGTGGGCGGACTCGTGCAACTTCACGACCGCCTCGAACGCCAGTCCCCCACGCTCACCACCCTCTTCTGGCTGGCGCTCATCGTCCCCATCGTGGGCGGCTCGGCCTACCTGCTTTGGCGCTACGCCGCCGCCAAACCGCCCCCGCCACGCGTGCCGGCGGACGAGTCAGGCGCTGTCGAGGTCCAGCTCGAGGCGATCGAGAAGGTCATCGCCCGCATCGAGAACCCCACCGCCAGGGCCGAGCTCGAACGCGAGCTGGCGCGGATCCGCCCCGGCGGGCGCAAAGAGCTCAAGGTCGTGATCTTCGGCACGGGATCGGCAGGCAAGACCTCGCTCGTCAACGCCCTGCTCGGCCGCCAGGCCGGCCGCACCGAGGCCGTCATCGGCACCACTCAAGAAACGCATGAACATCTACACGCGCACCACGGCCAGGGCTTCGTCTACCTGGCCGACACCCCCGGACTTGCCGAGATCGGCACTGCGGGCGAAGCGCGCGAACGCGAGGCCCGGGATCTGGCCGTGCGGGCTGACCTCCTCGTCTTCGTTGTCGATCACGACCTCGTCCGCGCTGAGTTCGAAACCCTCGCCGCGCTCGCCCGCCACGGCAAGCGCTCGATCGTCTTCTTCAACAAAACCGACCGCTTCACCGAGCACGACCGCGATTCGATCCTGGCGAAGCTCCGCGAGCGGCTCAAGGGCGTCATCGCCCCCGACGACATCCTCGCGGGTGCGGCCGCGCCACGACCGCTCACCGTCAAGCGCATGCGGGCCGACGGCATCGTGGAAACCCGCGCCGAGCCCCAGACCCCCGCGATCGATCCCCTCCGCGTACGCATGGACGCAATCCTCGCCGCCGAGGGCGAATCACTCCACGCCGGCAACTTGCTCCTCCGCGCCCATTTGCTCGCCCGCAAGGCCCAGGACGCACTCGCCGCCGAACGCGACGCCCGCGCCCAGGCCGTCATCGAAAAATTCCAGTGGATCACCGCCGCCACCGTCTTCGCCAACCCCTTCCCCGCCGTCGAGCTCGTCGCCGGCGGCGCTGTCCAGCTCCAGATGGTAAGCGAAATCGCCGCCGTCTATGACGTCGAGCTCTCCGCCGCACACGTCCGCGCCATCGCCAGCCGCATGATCCAGACGCTCGTCAAGCTCGGTCTCCTCGAGACCGCAAGCTCGCTCATCGCCGGCATCTTCAAGTCCTCCCTCGTCGGCTACGCCGCCGGAGGCGCTGTCCAGGCCGTTTCCCTCGCCTATCTGACCCACGTCTCAGGCGAGGCGTTCGCCACCTACTTCCGCCGCGGCCAGTCGTGGGGCGACGGCGGCATCCAGGCCGAGCTGATCCGCCAGTTCGACCTCACTAGCCGCGTCGACTTCCTCCAGGAATTCGCCCGGCAGGCCATGCGCAAAGCATCGGAACGCATGCTCAAAGCGAGTCCCAAGCCATGATCACCACTCACAACCAACAACCCATCCCCGAGCCCCTGCCCCAGCTCGCGCACTCCATCGCCAGCCTGCACGAACTCTACAAACGCGGCCAGGCCACCTGCGAATCGGTCGTCGAAGCCTGCCTCGCCCGCATCGAGGCCCTCGACCCCTGGCTCAAGGCCTGGGTGCTCGTCGATCGCCCAGGCGCGCTTGCGCACGCGCGCAGACTCGACGCCGATCGCCGCCGCGGCGTCGCCATGGGCGTGCTCCACGGCGTCCCAATCGGCATCAAGGACATCATCGACGTCGCGCATCTGCCCACCGCCTGCGGCTCCCGACTCTGGAAGGACCAGATCGCCGAATCCGATGCCGAGATCGTTGCACGCCTCCGCGCCGCGGGCGCGATCATCCTGGGCAAAACCGTCACAACTCCTTATGCGTGGATCGATCCGCCCCCCACCCATAACCCCTGGCATCCCGAGCACACGCCCGGCGGTTCCTCGAGCGGATCGGCCGTCGCGGTCGCCGCCGGCATGTGCCTCGCCGCCATCGGCAGTCAGACCGGCGGCTCGATCATCCGCCCCGCCACCTTCTGCGGCGCCTGCGGCTTCAAACCCACCTTCGACGCCGTCTCACGCTCCGGCGTCTTCCCGCTCGCACCCGACCTCGACCACGTCGGACCCATCGCCCGCAACATCGACGACCTGGCGCGGCTCTATCTCGTCATCGCCGACCATCACCGCGGCCATGAACGCGCAGCCGCCACTCCCAGCACACCCCGCCTGGGACGACTCCGCGGACTCTTCGATGACCGCCTCGCCCCGCTCGCTTCCATCGCCCACGAACACACCCTCGCACAAATCGCCGCCGCGGGCGCAGCCATCGCGGAGTTCGATTCCCCATACATCACACACCCCGCCATTCTCGACTGGCACCGCCAGCTCATGGCACGCGAGGCCGCGCTCGTCCACGCCGAACGCAGGCTCGCCCTGCCCAGCGACTACCCGCCCCGCATCACCGAGCTCATCCTCGAAGGCGCTGCCATCGCCGATACCCAGCTCGACTCAATCCGCTCCCGCCGCGGCGATATCACCCAGCGGCTGCTCGAAGCCCTCGACGACGCCGAGCTCGACGCCCTCGTCGTCCCCGCAACCACTGGCCCCGCGCCCGATCTCAGCACCACCGGCGATCCCGCCTTCAACTCCCCCTTTAGCTTCCTCGGATTCCCCGCCGTCTCCTTCCCCACCGCCCTCGTCGACCATCTCCCCGTCGGCGTCCAGCTCGTCGGACGCCCAGGACACGACGTGAATCTGCTCCACCTCGCCGCCGAACTCCAGGAAGAATTCCAGGGCGAGATCACCCTTTCCGATCACGCGATCATTCAATCTTATGAACGTGTGCCGCGGGAGAATCACCATGCCAGCGCCTGAGGCGGAACTGACCACACTGCTCCAGGAGCTCGACGCCGCCGCCTACCGCGACGACATGGTCGCACGCGCCCGGGCCAGCCTCGAATCAACCCTCGCCGGCCTCAAACTGAGCGCTGAGGAACAGGGGCTCGTCGCCGACGAGATCGCCGCGCTCAAGGGACTGTTCCGCAAGCTCGAGGCCGACACCATCGAAATCGCCGCCTTCGGCATGGTCAGCCGCGGCAAGTCGTCGGTCTTGAACGCGCTTCTGGGCCGAGACGTCTTCGAGGTCGGTGCAACCCACGGCACCACCGTCACCCGCGTCGAGGAAGAATGGCGCAGGGACGACGCCGGCCGACCCGGCCTCGAAGGCACCCGCCTCGTGCTCGTCGACACCCCAGGCATCGACGAGGTCGGCGGCGAGGGACGCGAACGACTCGCACTCGACGTCGCACGCAAGGCCGACCTCATCCTCTTCATCGTCTCCGGCGACATGGTCCGCGCAGAGCTCGACGCTCTCTCCACCCTCCGCAATGTCCAGAAGCCGATCATCCTCGTCTTCAACCAGATCGACCGCTATCCCGACATCGACCGCGAAGCCATCCACGCCAAAATCAAGGACGAACGCGTCGCCCACCTGATCCGCCCCGAGGACGTGGTCATGACGTCCGCCCGCCCAGACCCCTACCGCGTCCGCATCGAACGCGACGACGGCGCAACCATCGATACCTGGGAACGCCCCGCACCCGTCATCGAACCGCTCAAAACACGCATCCTCGACGTGCTCGAACGCGAAGGCAAGGCCCTTGTCGCTCTCAATACCCTGCTCATCGCCGGCGATCTCCACGCCGAGATCGTCAGCCGCAAAATCCGCATCCGCGAGGAAGCCGCCAACCAGATGATCTGGAACTTCTCCCTCGCCACAGGCGCAGCCGTGGGCTTGAACCCCATCCCCGTCGCCGATGTCGCCGGCGGGCTCGCGCTCGACGTCGGCATGATCGTCGCCCTCGGCCAGCTCTACGGCCTGCCCCTCACACGCAAAACCGCCACCAGCCTGGTCCGCGACATGATGCTCGCCCTGGGCGCTATGGGCGCAGTCGGAATCCTCAGCCGGCTGGTCACAAGCGGCGTGCGCTCATCCCTCGCCGGCATCACCATCCTGAGCGGCGGACTCGCGGCACCACTCACCGCACTCGGCTACGCCGCCGCCAGCCTCGCCCAGGCCGCCGCCGCGGGCACCACCACCTACGTCCTCGGCCAGGGCGCGAAAACCTACCTCCGCCAGGGTTGCCAGTGGGGCCCTCGCGGTATCAAAACCGTCATCCAGGATATCCTCGCCCAGGCCCAGGCCGATTCGGTCATCGACCGACTCCGCGAAGACCTCAAGAAAAAACTCAAGGGCTGACCCGCCCCAACACCCGAGGATCACTCGCTCATGCGGCACATGTCGCCACGTCTCCGCGCTGCCCTGGGAGGCGTCGCCACGCTCGGAACCATCGCCGGCGTCCTCTACTACGAAATCGTCTCCACCAGGCCCGTCCGCGATGCCGTCCACACCTGCACCCAGCTTCTCTCGCTCGCCAACCGCACCGACCTCGAGGCCGACGAACGCCTCCAGCGCGCACGCCCACTCTGCACCACACACTATCTCCAAACCCACCCGCTCGCCGCCGCACGCGAAGGAGGATTCGTCGGCCTGCCCCGCAACATGCACAAGAACTTCAAAGCCTGGCGCCAGGGCGACGGCGTCTGGATCAGCCCGCTCGATCGCGTCGGTCCCGTCTACCAGTTCCTGCGCGAGGACGGCCGCTGGCGCTTCGATGGACCCGTCGGCATCATCGATCGTGACGGCCAGTTCGTCCCCAGCGAAATCCTGGTCGACGACCCTCCCCGCTAACTCCCCGCTGTCAGGGCTTCATCAAATAAATCTTGTCGTCAGACGCAGCCACGGCCACTGTCGACCCGTCCGGGCTAAACGCCACGCCGTACGTCATCACCCCCGCGCCAAACTTCTGCTCCGCCACCGGCTTCGATGCCGCCAGATCCCACACATACACATGCCCCGCATACCCCGCCGACGCCAACCGCTTGCCGTCCCCGCTGAAGCTGATCGAGTAAACCTCGTCCGGATGCCCCTTCAACACCCCCGCCGCCTTGCCATCCTGCGTGTTCCAGAGCCGGATCGAATGGTCCATGCTCCCTGACGCCGCCTTCGTGCCATCCGGGCTGAAAACCACCGCATACACCGCCGCCTCGTGCCCCGCGCTCTGACGCAGCATCTTGCCGTCCGCCACGTTCCAGTACTTCACCAGCTTGTCCTCGCCCGCCGTCGCCACCACGTCCCCCCGCGGACTAAACGCCACCGCGTAAACCGCCCCCGTGTGCCCCTTCAACTGCCGCAACTCCTTCGCCGTCGCCGGATCCCACAGCCTCGCCGTGCCATCACCCGACGCCGTCGCCACCACCTTCCCATCCGGGCTCCACGCCACTCCGTAAATCTGCTTCGTATGCCCCGCAAGCGTCCTCGGCCCCGCCGGCACCACCGCCTTCTGCGCCTCCGCCGGCTTCGCCGCGGCCTTCGACGGATCAGCCCCCTTGCCCTTCTCCGCTGCCTTCCCCTTCGCGTCCGCCTTGGGCTTTTCCGCCACTTTCGCCTTCGCGTCCGCCTTGGGCTTTTCCGCTGCTTTCGCCTTCGCGTCCGCCTTGGGCTTCTCCGCCACTTTCGCCTTCGCGTCCGCCTTGGGCTTTTCCGCTGCCTTTGCCTTGGCGACCGCGGCACTGGGCGCGGGTTTTTCAGGCGTTTTCGCAGCCGCCACAACCACCGGCGGGCGCGCGTCCCTGGGGGTCCAGATCCTCGCGGTGTTATCGAGCGAGCCCGACAGAATCTCGTCGCTCGTGGGCGAGAACGCCACGGCGAGCGCAAGCTTGGAATGCCCCTCGAGCCGTTCGATCTCCGCCTTCTTCGCGACATCCCAGATGCGCACGGTGTTATCGAAACTGGCGGAAGCAAGCTGCTTGCCATCCTTGCGCCAGGCCACCCCATACACGGGCGCAACGTGACCGCTCAGCGTCCCCACAATCTCGCTCGGCCAGGCGTGCAGTATTCCCGACGCCAGCACCGCAGCCAGTCCGAACCCCAACGCGCACAACCGGGTCCCAAATCGATGTCGCATCGCGCTTGCCCTTTCTGTTTGACAATTGCTCAACATAGAGGGCTGCCGCGGTGTACGCAAGGCATCTTCGCCCTTGGACTTCGAAACACGCTTACGGGCCCGGCCAGCTTCTGCGCGTTCTCGGCATTGAATCTCGGCGGCGAGGGCGATATGATCTCTTCCGTCGGGGGATTAGCTCAGCTGGGAGAGCGCTTGCATGGCATGCAAGAGGTCAGGGGTTCAAGTCCCCTATCCTCCACTGGATGTAACCTGATTCATCATCACGTCTTATAGCTGCAAGCAAAGGTGGTCGAATCCGCCAGGGGAAGCCAAAACGGGTAGTTTTATACCCGTTTTACACTTATCCGGGGGTTCAACCATGCCACGCAATTCGTTTATACCGCCCAAGTTCACGCATCATCGCGCTTCCGGTCAGGCCCGGGTCCGAATCGGCGGGGTCGATCGTTACCTGGGGGAATGGGGAAGCCGGGAAGCGCTCGATAGCTACGCTGACCTTCTCAAGTCTCGCGCCAATCCTGATTCTGAGGGTTCAACCGTTCAGCGGGCGGAAGTCGCAACCGGCCAGGGAACCCCGCTCGGCAAGATCGCGGTGGAGTTCCTCGCCTGGGCGAGGGGCTACTACACCAAGGCTGGAGCAGAGACGAGCGAGATTGCCGTGATCCGCCATGTTTTGCGGAGGCTATGCGCCGAGCATGCACGCACGCCGGCCACGGCGTTCACGGCCAGAACCTTTAAGGAATTCCGCGCTGGGCAGATCGAAGCCGGCCGATCGCGGAGCGGCATCAACCGCGATCACCGCATCATCGCCCGGATGCTGCGATGGGCGGCGAGCGAGGAGCTTGTTCCCGCATCCATCGCGGACGGGGTGCGGATGGTCCCGGCGCTTCGAGCCGGGCGGACGGCGGCGAAGGAATTGCCCGCGGTCAAGCCGGTCGATGACGAGACTGTGAGCCGAACCCTGGCGGCGATCAAAGATCCTGGAATCGCGACTCTGCTCCGCGTTCAGCGGCTTTGTGGCGCTCGGATCGGCGAGATGCTCGCGATCACGCGCGATGGGCTCGACACGACGGGTGACGACGTTTGGCGCTTTGAGTACCGCGAACACAAAACCGCCCACAAGGGCAAGGCGCGAACGATCTACTTCGGGGCTCGATGCATCGAGCTGCTTCGCCCGATCATCATGAAGACCACGCCGGCCGGGAAGCTGTTCCCGTACCGGGCCGACTCGATCCGCAACACCATCAAGCGGGCGGCGATTCGGGCCGGGGTCGAGCCATGGACGCCCCACCAACTAAGGCACGCCAGGGCAACCGAGCTTCGACGCGAAGCCGGCTTGTCGGCCGCGCAAGTCACGCTAGGCCATGCCAACATCAGCATGACTCAGCATTACGCGGAAGCGAACGAATCGCTCGCTCTGGATATCGCTCGCAAGCTGGGCTGAACGTACAATCAGGATCGCGGAGAGAGGAGTAATTACCCTCGCTCGCTGGCCGGTCGGTCGGATCCTCTATGCCGATCCCCGGCCGGCGGCTCCGCTCAACATAGAGGGTCATCTCGTGACTGCTGCATTCCCGCCTTGCCCGGTCGCGCTTTCTAACGCCGATGTTCTCCCGCGATTCCGCGCGGTGGTTGATGACTGCCTGCACGCGGCTCAAGCCGTTATCGCTTGCCGTTCCGACGCCCGGCGGATGCTGGCGCAAGGCCGCTTCCGCATGGCGATGATGGCGCTCGAGCAGTTCTTGCGGGAGGTCGCGGACCGGAATCTTCCCGAGGGGGCCGCGGTAGCCTTGCTCGATCACCGCGTTCTCGATGCGTGGCTTGAGACGTGGTCGATGCTGGCGAAGTGCGCGGACCGCATGCAAGCCAGGCCGGAAGCGTTGCCCGTTCCGATCACCGCGTTGACGGCGATTGCGGACCTGCTCCGTTCGATCGAATCGCCTGCTCCCGAGGTTGAGCAGGAACGGCCGTCCGTTGTCCGCGTTCGCTCTGAGGAGGCGGCGCGCAACGCGGAAGCTTACAGACTTGTTCGGGATGCTCCCGGGCTCACGCTCGGCGCGATCCGCCGCAAGCTGGAGCGGGACGGCTACACGCCCCTTGAATCAGATCCGGGGCTGTTGAAGGCCATCGACGCCCACGCTAGGGATGGTGGGCTACCCACGATCCGGCGAAAGCGCTCGCCCAAGAGTTAGCCGAACTTAGCGCTAACATCAGCTAACATCAGCTAATTGACCACGCGCTCGCCAGTGTGAAAATCAAAGTAGTGATGCATCGTCACTCTTTGGAGATTCACATATGGCGAGCGTTTCTCATTACCTGCGCGCGGCTGATATTGCAGGGGTCGTCGGCTGCCACGTCGTAACCGTCTACCGGTGGCTCAAATCTGGCGTGCGCCTGAGCGATGGAACGGTCCTCAAGCTAGCCTGTCGCGCCACGCCCCACGAATGGTTAGTGACGCGAGAAGATCTCGATGCGTTCCTGCTGCGGATCGCGCAGGATCGCCAGGCCGATACCGCTCCGGTTACGCCCCGCCGCAAGAAAACCGACGCCGAGCTTGACGCCGAGCTTGCCCGCGCCGGCTTGCTTTGAGCGCAGAAAAAACCCCGGTCGCGGTCGAGGGTCCGCGCCGGGGTCACACGGAGGAATAAGCGAAATGATTTTACTCGCGCCGAAACAGAAACGGCAATCCCGCGCGAAGTTGCTCGAGCGCATGGCCAAGCTGCAAGCCTGCGCCTGGGCTCGATCGGGTCGCGACGTTCGAGCGGAGGTCCAGGCCCACGCCCCGCACTGGCCAGCACGGTATCGCCCGCGGTTGGTCGCGGTCGCGCTCGATGAAGCGCGGAGGTGCGGTCAATGAAACGCCCGTTGCCGGACCAACAATCCTTCGCCTTCGTCGCCCCGCCTACGTGGGCGAAAGCCGAGCCCCCGCGCTGCCCGCGCTGCAACGCCCCGGCTGTCACGAAGGGCGAGCAGATCGAATGCAGCAATCCAAGCTGCCCGCTTTGGCCCTGGGCGAAGACGGGGGGTGAGCGATGAACACCGTTGAATCGCCCTGCCTGCATGCCGCGCTCGAGTTGTTCGCTGCTGGATACTGGCCGGTCGCGATCCGCGCGAAGGGCGAGCGCACGCAGACCGGCAAGACCTGCAATGGCAAGGAGCCGATCGGGGCCGGCTGGGGGCTCGAGCGCTGGACCGCGGAGCGTTTGGCCAACGTCATCAACGCCCGGGCCGGGCGCGGCGTGGGGCTCTGCCTGGGGCCGGGTCGCGGGCCGGGTGGCTGGCTGATCGACGTCGAGGTTGACGGCGAGGGCGGCGAAGAAAGCTACCTACGACTTGTGGGTGGTGAAGTCGTCGATACCGTCGCTTGGGAGTCAACCCGAGGCCGGCACCGGCTGTTCGTCGTCTCTGGTGAGCACCTGCTCGACCTGCTCGCCAGGGCGGGCGCGAAGGAAAGCGCGGCGGCACCTGGGGTCTACCATCTTGAGGCGCTCGCGGGGCTCGAATTGCGGGTCGGAGGGACCAAGGCCGACGGCACCGTCAAGCAACTGCAAAGCGTTTGCCCGCCCACGCCAGGGACCGACGGCACGCCGCGGGAATGGGCTTGTGATCACCTGGAACCGAGCGAGTTACCGGAACGCGCCTATGCGCTCCTGGAAGCCCTGGGCGAACGCCAGGCCGTCCAGAACGAGCCCGAGCGGAACGGGTATCACCATGAGGCCAACGGCCACGCCGAGCGGAACGGTCATCAGCATCGAACAAGCGCGCCCGAGGATGAGCGGAAGCCGTGGGCTTACCGCATGCTCGATGCGGAAGTTCAGGCGCTCGCATCGAAAACCGAGGGCGAGCGGCACGCTCAATTGCTCGGTTGCACGATGCGGCTGGCGGGGGTTCACAAGGCCGTTCCCACGGAGCAGGAGATTCTGGCCGCATTGCATCGAGCGGCCCTGGCTTGCGGTATGGGTCGCGCGCGGCTGGGCGAGGTCGGTGAAGCCTGGCGCTCCGCGCTCGACCGTGCCGAGCCACGCATGGACCTGCGGGCCGGCAAGGGGGATCAGGGAGCGGGCGCGTCGATCGAGTGGGTCGATGCGGATTGTGCAACCCTGGCACACGTCGAAAGCCTCCTGGATCAAACACCCTACCTATGGAATCTCTGGATACCGAGCGGAGCAATCACCGCGATCGGCGCTCCGCCCGGCGTCGGAAAAACAAGGATCGTGGCGGAATGGTGCGCGCGACTCTACCGCGGTGAGCCTATGCCGGACGGGTCGAGCAGTTCCGCGCCGGCTGGATCGCGGACGCTCTGGCTCTGTTACGACCGCAACTGGCGGGGGCTTATCCGGACCTTCAAGCAGTATGCCGTCCCCATGGATGCTGTTCTGCTACCCACGCACAGGGACCGGCCGTTAACCATCCCTGACATCGACTCGCAAGAGGCGGTTGCTGTGCTCAAGCGTTTCGCGGAGGTCCACAAGCCGGCCGCGATCGTTATCGACACGACGACGTACTCGAGCGCCCTGAACACCGGCAAGCCCAACGAGGCCAAGCGGATGTATGACGCGCTAATGGACGTGCTGGCCGACACAGGCTTGCCGTGCCTGGCGTTGTTCCACTTGAACAAAGAGGGCGAGCTACTCAATCGGCGAGCGCTCGAGCGGGTGCGGGTCAAGATCGACATCACTATCCCCGATCCGGCAACGCCTAGCGCGCTTCGGATCGAGGTCGCGAAGACCGACGACAAGCGCCCGCCCGCAATCGGGGCCGTCATGCACGACGATCGGGTGGAGTATGACTTGAGCCCCCCGGAAACGGCGGAGCTTCCAAGCACCCGAGGGCGGAAGCCGTCTTCGTCGGTGGGGCTTGCTAACTTCCTGCGGGAGTTCCTGGCGGAGCGCCCGGCCGCTGTCATGGACATCATCAACGCCGCCCGCGATGCGGGGCTCTTGAAGGTTCCAAGCCCGAAAGATCCAAAGCCGTCAATCTCGCCCCTGTACGACGCACGGGACTGGCTCGAGCGCCAGGGAGTCACCATCGAGGATATGCAGATCCCCCGCGGCATAGGGCGAAGTCTGAAAGCCTGGGGGATCGGCACGAGAGGTGCGCCGGATGGAGATTCTGAGTTCTAGATTGCCCGGATTCCCGATTGTGCGAGGTTCGCTCATGTTGCCTAGTCTCAAAGTTGTTTCGGAAAAGCGGGCTCAACCATTAGACCCCCCGGGAATTTTCGAAATTCCGAAATTGGCTTCCTGCAAGGGGTTACGAGTTTCGGGAATTTTCGAAATGCCTATCTTTTTTCGAACCTATTTCCTTGCGCATCTTACCTATCCTCAAAGTTGTTTCGAAAATTCGAGCAGTTTCGGAAATTCCAAATCTATTTCCGAAACTCGTAACTACTTACTACTAACTAACTTCGGAATTTCGGAAATTCCCGCCCATATCACGCGCGCGAGGGGGCAACGGGGAGGCAGAGCCGGGAGCATGGATGCACCTGGAAGTCTGTCGGGTACGATCCGCCGGGCGCTTCTGCCGGGAGGACTGACGCTTACCATGGCTCAATCGACGCCAGGTTTGGCACTGAGGGCCGTTCTGGGGTATCCGAGGGTAAACGCGGGAGCATGGGCTCGATGCAAGGCTATGGGGAGTCTCGGCTTGCGTAGGATGACGCCTTGCATGTTGAGCACACTAGGGCTCAAGAGCGAATAGCTTGCGTGCAATGTAGCGTGCAAGCACGGTCAAGGTCGGTGTTTTCCGCCTGGGGGTGAACATGATCGGACGCGAAACAAACGGCTATTTTGCACGCGGCAACACGATCGCGAAGGGCAACGCGGTTGCCAGGCGAATGCAGGCTCATCGAGCTACGTTGCTCGCTGCGGTCACGCCCGAGCAGATCGAGCGGGTATGGGCGGCGCTTGTGGCGATGGCGGAGTCCGGCGACGTGGCGGCGGCGAGAGTGTTCCTGGCCTACGCGGTGGGCAAGCCGGCTGAGAACGTGAAGCTGGATGTTCGGACGAACGCGAAGCCCTACGTATACATCGAGCGATGTGCCAAGCATCCCGACTCGATCCGCCAGGCGATCGAGCAGGCGCGCGCCATCGAGGTCGAGGGCCGCGAGATCGAGGAATCGGAGGGGAGGGTCGAGCAATGAGTACTGCGCACGTTGACTACCACGTACTAAAGCCGACCAGGGAAGGAATCCTCGCCGGCCGCGGAGCGATAGTTTATGGCGCTATTGAGGCTGTCCTCAAGGGATCTATGAATCGCAAGTACGCCTGCAAGATGGTGCTGTCGATCGTGAAGAGCGGAGACTGGCAAGAATACACTTTTGCTGGGGAGCACGTTCGACCGCGGGATTTCATGGATTTCGTTAAATCCGATCCACCTCGCGGATTCGGGATCGAGTATCCCGTGCTCATGAAGCTGATCGAGGGCTCGGAAGCCTACTACGCCGTCGAGGAGCTGATCCGCGGGAAGCCGGGGGGAGCGAACAATCCATACGGTCGCGACGGGAAGCCGGAAGAAATCAAGTGTGATATTATCACACTTGATTATTCGCCCGTCGCTGTCATCGCCAAACCCCCCACTGGAACCAGTTCGAGCTACGCCATTTCCCGCCTCAAACACCAAGCCCCTGAGCTTCTGGACGAGGTCAAGGCCGGCAAGATCACGCCTCATGCCGCGATGGTCCAGGCTGGCTTCCGCGAGCGCCAGATCACGATCCCCGCCGATCCCGCCAAAGCCGCGAAACGGCTTCGGAAGAATTTCGTCGGCGAGCGCTGGGCGGAATTGCTTCGCGAGCTTCACGCGCTCGATGATCCCGGAGGTTCCGAATGAGGACGGTCACGAAAGCCCGCGGCAGGCCCGCGGCGTTGTCGAGATCGGCCGCGGCTCTATGCGGCTACGCGCTCGCGAAAGGCGTTCCCTGGGGCATCGTGGCGGCTTCCCTGGGCGTGAGTGAGCGGACCTTGCGCCGGCTGTGGAGCGAGGTCGAACTCGATGGTTCCCTACGGCGTCTCGCGATCGTCGTGAGCGACTACGAAGCGTTTGGCGTGCTGCCTGGCGAGGATCAGCCTGCTACGCGGTCGGGGAGCTGATCCGCGGGAAGCCGGGGGGAGTTAATAACCCCGACGGCAAGAATCAGCATAGTGAGGACAAGTGTGACATTGTCACACTTGACCAAGAGTCCCCTAAAGTTTTCGCTCCCAAGCCCCCCACCGGCAACAGTTCGAGCTACGCCATTTCCCGCTTGAAGCGTGAAGCCCCTGAGCTTCCAGACCTGACACAATCCCGCCTGCTCGCATCGCCATAACATCCGCCATGGCGCGCGTTTCCATCGAGCCCCTGGGGCCGGGTTCTGTCAATAACACCTGCTCACGTGCTGACCGCCCTATCCCGCCTGCATGAACACGCCTAGGATGCAATCGTGGCGCTGGGGCTCGATGAACGGAGGTACGTATGCGAATCGTTTTGATGCCCGATGAAAATGATGAGGCTATCGCGCGTGGGGGCTGGTGGAGCGTGCTGCACGTCGCGAGGGAGTTCGGCATCCCCGTGAGTAGCGTCCCCGCATGGGCGAGAGCGAGGGAGGTCCGCTCGGAATGGATTCACGGCGAGCAGCGTTTCAACGCCGAGGATTGCGAGGTCGCGCGATCCGGCATTAGCCCGGCGATGGTGCACAGGCTTCAAGAAGCGGTCGTCCGGGATCAATGGGGAGCGGTCGGTTCGCGTGCTCCGGTCGAGGGTCCGCGCGGTCCCGCGGGTGAAGATTTCCTGACAACGTTCGGCGGGAAGGGGTGAGACGATGAACGCGATCGATCGAGGGACCGCGGGAAGGGTCATGGCGGCTGTGAACAAGTATGAGGCTGGCGGTGAAGCCCGCGCGCTCTACGCGGCACAATGGCGCAAGATGCATCCCCGCGATCCCGTTCCGACCGCGGCCGATGTTCTGGCCGGCATCGTCGGATTGCGCGTGAGCGATGACGGGTCGAGGCAAGAGGCGTTCGCGGGGGCTTTGAGGCGGACGGGAACCGAGATGTCCGGCGCGGCCGGCGGGTTCGCGCTCGCGCCAGGCCACGGCGAGGAAATCTTCGATCGCGCTCGAACCGTCGTCGGGCCGTGGAGCTTGTGCAACTGGGAACGGGTCGAAACGCTTGAACATATCCTGCCTGTCTGTTTCGAGGCGTCCCGCCTGGCGGGGTCGCGGTGGGGAGGGATCAACTCGACCTGGGGAGAGAGCGAG
>DAIDHX010000106.1 GCA_027451885.1 Planctomycetales bacterium | reverse complement strand
CTCGCTCTCTCCCCAGGTCGAGTTGATCCCTCCCCACCGCGACCCCGCCAGGCGGGACGCCTCGAAACAGACAGGCAGGATATGTTCAAGCGTTTCGACCCGTTCCCAGTTGCACAAGCTCCACGGCCCGACGACGGTTCGGGCGCGATCGAGAATTTCCTCGCCGTGGCCTGGCGCGAGCGCGAACCCGCCGGCCGAACCGCTCATCTCGGTTCCCGTTCGCCGCAGAGCCCCCGCGAACGCCTCTTGCCGTGAACCGTCATCGGACAGGCGCAATCCAACGATGCCGGCCAGAACATCGCTCGCGGTCGGAACGGCCTCGCGGGGATGCATCTTGCGCCATTGCGCCGCGTAGAGCGCGCGGGCTTCACCGCCAGCCTCATGCTTGTTCACAGCCGCCATGACCCTTCCCGCGGTCCCTCGATCGATCGTGCTCATGTTCTCACCCCTTCCCGCCATAGCGACTAAGGAAATCTTCACCCGCGGGACCGCGCGGACCCTCGACCGGAGCAGGCGAACCGCCGATCACCGACCACATTCCACGCACTTCGGCCTCTTGAAGCCGGTGCACCAACGCCGGGTTAATGCCCGATCGCGCGACCTCGCAATCCTCGGCGGAATAACGCCACTCGCCACCGACCCACTCCGCGCGGACCTCCCGCGCTCGAGCCCAGGCGGGAACCGAACTGATCGGGATATCAAGCTCCCGCGCGACGATCAGCGCGCTCAGCCAGCCCCCACGCGCGATAGCCTCGTCATTTTCGTCGGGCATCAAAACGATTCGCATACGTACCTCCGTTCATCGAGCCCCACCGCCACGATTGCATCCTAGGCGTGTTCATGCAGGCGGGATAGAGCCGTCGGCACGCGAGCAGGTGTTATTGACAGAACCCGGCCCCAGGGGCTCGATGGAAACGCGCGCCCTGGCGGGACTTGTGGAAATATGAACGGGCGAGATTGTGTCAATCACGGCCTGGCGGATCAGGCAGCACGCCGTGTTGCTCAAGATCGTGGATGACGATCGCAAGCTTCCGCAAACCGCGATCAAGCTCGACATCGGTCCACAAACGGCGAAGCGTTCGTTCAGAGACGTTCAAGGAATCCGCCACGGTGCCCATAGGGACGCCGCGGGCGAGCGCGTAGCCGGCCAGGGCCGACGCCGATCGCGACAACGCCGCGGGCCTGCCGGGGGCTTTCTTGGCGGTGCTCAAGAGTCACCCCCGGGATCGATGAACGTGTTCCGGGCCACCAGCGCGGGACTCGAGCGGGATGAGCGGGTCACCACCCACCTCCGAACACTTGCCATTGCCGATCGTCAGAATGAACCATCGCATAATGCCTCATGATCTCGTCATTCAGGACCCGCAGGCGGAGCGCCAGGCCGGGCGTGTTCTCGTCGATCCAGTCCCGGGGTTCCGCGCCAGGAACGGCCATGATCTTGCAGGAACGGCAGCGCACAGCCAGGCCACCCGGGAACACCTTCTCGCTCGTGGTGACGTCGCCCTTACAGCGCGGGCAGCTTTCGGGGATCGGAATCCGTGGCGCGTCAGTCATGACCATAGCCTTTCATCCAGGGGGTTTTCGGCCGCGATACGGAACATCTCCTCACGCTCGAGCCGGACCGCCTCCGCCCGTGCCTGGTCACGCTCTTGGCGTTGCTCGAGGGTTTCACTGGGCATAGGCTCGAGCCGCCGCCCTCGATCCAGGCCCACGACCAGATAGCGAAGCGCGTCGCATGCGTGGTTATCCTGATCTATTGGTTCCTCGAGCGTTTTGGCGGGATCGTAACGGTAGAGACCCAACTCCCGGATCAGTGGTTTCGTCGCCTCGCATCGCACGATCTTGAGCCGGCCCGTCCTCATGCGACCAGAAACCGACTCGATCCCGCTCATCTTGGGATTCCGCTTCTCACCACCCGCGCCCCTTGTCGGAACGTGAACGCAAGGCCGGACTCGGTGCCCAGCGATACGCAACTCCCGGATGCTTTCCGGTTCCGCGGGATCGGCCCACCAGTACACATCTCCGGGCAGGTGTTCGGCGTGGACAGGGAGTGTGACGCCGCTCTTGTAACGACACCCGGTGATCCACAGACAGTCATCACAATCCACGTGACCCCAGACCGCGGCGAACGGATTGCGGAACCCGAAGTCCATCCCGCCGGACGTGGGCGCCACGGACAGTTTCAGCGGAGCGTTCACCAGAACCTGCTCGTGATCGGGATAGACCAGGCCCTCGCGCCGAACCGTCCAGTTGCCCAGTAAAAGCCGCTCGCGCTCAACCGGCGGGAGAGCCTCGAGGTTGTTCAGGTATTCCGGGTTGACCTCGAGCAAAGCGGGGTTGTCATACACACTCATTCGCACGAACGCGATTGACTTAGCCTTGTCAGTGCCCGGCGGAACCCAGGTGACCTTGCCGTTGATCCGGCGGAATTGAAGAACGTCGCCAGACTGAGCCCGTTCGCCAGGGTATTCATCATCAACCCAGGGCGTGAGCAGAGTCGTTTTCACCCAGTTGGGATCAGGGTTGCAGGTCGCGCGCACATACGGGCGGATTCCGCACGTGGAGCGGTTTCGACTGAGCATGTAGAAAAACTGGTGTTCCGTGAAGTGAGTGAGCTCATCGAACGCCAGGTAGCAGATTTGAGAGCCTTGATACTGGTGAACATCGTCGTGATGCTCCAGGTGGCGGAACGACACCCGGGCGCCAGACTTCCAGCGGAACTCGAGCTCACCGCGGATAGGGCGACCACCCGCCGGGACGTAGAGATCACTTGCCTGATCCCAGAGCCCGCCGGCATTCGTGATCTCTGGGTATGATCGCCTGAAGATGATGGACGTGAAGCCGGGAACCTTGACGTGGCGGAGCGCCTCATAAAGCAAAGCGAATGACTTGCCACCGCCCGCGGAACCACCTCCCACCACGATATCGGCCGGGTTGCTCAGAAACTCGCGTTGCTTCGGTTGTGGAGCGAATCGGCGAACCTCGACCGGCATAACTCACCCCCTCTTCAGGACCCGCATCACTTGCACCCGGTTCCAGGCCGCGCCTTGACGGGTTGTGTGACCCTCTTCGTTCAGCTTGTCCGCAATCGCCTGGTGACTGAGCCCACGCTCGCGCCACGAGATCATGTCCGGGATCAGGTCCGCATAGGCTTCATCAGCCGCCCTCTTGCTCGCCTCACCAGCCGCCCTGGCGCCCCGTTGACGGTCTTCGAGGGAGAGATTGCGGCATTCAGGCCGGGCAGCACCCAAGAGCCCACCACGAGCCTTGTAAGCCGCCAGGGCGGTTCGTGTCCGTTCGCTAATCTTTCTCGCTTCCTCCGCAGCGAACACCGCCAGGATGTCGATCGTGAACTCGTTCGCAGATGGGTAGTCACAAATCACGAACTTGACCTTGCTCTTGCGGAGCTCACCGAGCAGGGCCAGCGATCGAGTCAGCCGATCCAGCTTGGCGACCACCAGGACGGCTTTCGTTTTCTTGGCGAACGCAATTGCCTTGCGGAGCTCTGGACGGTCCACGAGCTCGTTATGCGTGCCTGACTCGATCTCTGTGAACGTCGCCACCAGGTCACACCCCGTCGTCTTCACGTATGCCGCGATAGCCTGATCCTGACCCTCGAGGCCCAGACCGGACTCACCTTGCTTGGTAGTCGAAACCCGTCGATAACCCACCAGCTTGCATCCCATCGTTGAACCCCCTCGAGTGTGATAATTCCCGCACCCGGGATAATGATACACACTCTGGGTGTTCGTTCAAGAGGGTGTTACAATGATTCTGCTCACCACACTCTGTGTTCACCCGAATCACTTGTTCGCGCCCTCGCCTGGTCATGTCTGAACCCCGGATGAATCACCAGAATCGTCAGGAACCGCCCTAGACGCCTCGCCACGCGATTCTTGAGCCTGGTTCGTGTTTTCGGTCGGACCGTCGCCAGGAACGCCAGGAGAGCCAAGCGAGACGCCTGAATCGCGATGGTTGTCCACAATCTCGAACGTAACCTTGATTCCACTCTCGGCCCGAACATCCCCCGCCTTGCCATAGGTGCGATCGAGAACCTGGACCAGGTGCGGAACGGAACCCTTGATCGCTTGCATCAGGCAAGCCTCGACAAGGGCTTCCTCGACTGTTCGCCCGCCAGGCACTGCCTCGCCGTTGAGCTCTTTCTTTTTGAGAAGGTCCCTCATGATCCTGTTGAAGCCGCGGACCTTCCCACCAGGGTTGCCAGACTGGCCGGGTTGAAACTTAACAAGCCCGCGCTCCCGCCAGGCTTTCTGCTCAGGTGACTCGTTTCGTTTTGCCACTACTATGCCTCACGTTGTACTGAGAACCGCGCCTTCCAATGATTGCACGCTCGCGTTGATTCTGGTCTGTTTCTCTGTCACCAGCGTCACCAGTGTTTTGGTATTTAAGCCTATAGGGCATTACGATACTACTTAATCACCTCTTTTTTTCCCTTCCATATGCGTAGGGAAGTAAATTACTAGTGACACTGGTGACAGAACCACTCATGTCTATTCTTGCACACGCTTTGCGTCATTTCGCTTCCTGGTGACATACTGGTGACTTCCTGGTGACATGCTGGTGACAAAGCCCATAATCTACCCCCCCCCATCCATGCTGTACTCGTCGATTAGCCGAACCCCACCATAGACCCACACCCGTTTGTCACCAGTGCCCACCCTTTTTTGCCTCCGCTCGACAGCCGGCAGAGCCGCCCTGAGAGCCTTACCGAAATTCGCTGAATCCCCAGGTCGGCGGCCGTTCTGCTCACACCAGGTGCCCCATGCTTTGAACACCTCCGTGGCCTCCGCGTCGAATTCGTGACCCTGCTCAAGCCGCTCCATGGCGAATTGAGTGACTGGCGAATTCAGGTCCCGCATCTCGTGGAGCAGGCCCACGCCAGACCTCGCTTGAACGAACCGGCCCCGCGCCCGAAGTCGCTGGTAGCCCACCGCCGCCCAGGCGAAGATAGCAGGGAGCTCAGCCGCAAGTTTCTGATCGAGCGCGATATCCTCGGCGTTCAGGAACGTCCTTGTCAGCCTCCAGACCAAAAGCCGCGACACCAGAGCCCCCGACGCATTCATGAGCCGCGGGAGCTCGTTCGCCACGATCGTGATCCGTGCCGAAAGCCGCCCCGTCCAGGGTGTCTTAAACTTCCGGTCCACCGAGATTGCATCCTCACCAGATACGGCGAGCAGAGTCTCAACAATCAGGTCCGAATCCCCCTTGCGCGATAGCTGCGCGTCACCGATCAGGGCCACGGGTTTGTGGATCAGCGGTTCCAGGCCGAAAGTCTGGCTCAGACTGGCCAGCCGTGGCGCCGCAACATTCTCCTCGCCCACCAGGCCCCGCATCACTTTCAAAATCGTGCTCTTGCCGCTCCGCGGCGGACCGATGAGCAGGGCGATTTTCTGATAGCTCGTGTCAGGCAGCAAACAGAGCCCCATCCATTCCTGGAGCATTTCCACGGCCTCGCCGTCACTCGCGAACAGGTCGTCCAAGAACCGCATCCACGTTTCAGGCACGCAAGGGTTGGGATCGAATCCGAACGCCAGGCGCCACCGATTGAAGAGCCGTGGGGTTGCGGGAACCGAGAACCGATCCAGGTCCACACCCTCGCCGAACTCCACCGTCGGAAGATGGACCAGCCGGTCGCGAAACGGGACGAGTTCGCGAGCAGGGAAAGGTTCATCGCCCTCGATCCAGAACGGCGCATCAAGATCGTCCGGCAGGCGGACCATGCTCCTCAAGGCTTGCAGCGAGTCCGCCACGATTGCTCTTGTGACCGGCCGGCAGACCGGTGGTTCATCCTTCACTTTCGTCCCCACGGCGACCCTCCCAACTCAAGATGTTGATTGCTCGCGTTGCGCTGCCTCGTGGGCGCGGAGCTCAGATAAATAGACCCGCTCGAACTCGCGCTTGACCTCATTCGTGGTCTGGGCGGAAACGCCGCTTTCCGAGAGCGCTACGTAAACGCCGCCTCGCCAGAGAAACCACTCGTCGCGATGGACACGCAACGCGTCCAAACCCGACACCCGCAGCGGCCCCAGGACAGTCCTCGCGAGTCGGTGGGGATCGGTGACACCCTCCGCGACCTCGACACCCTCCGCCCCCGGTCCAGACTTGGACGATGGAGCTCGAGGGCCAGGGCCATATCCCTTTTGGGCGAGATCCTTGACGCACGCCCTCCAGTCACCGCTGTGGTGATAGCTGCAATACACGAACGCCAGGGAGCAGGATTCAGCCGGCAGAATCGTGGACGTGGTGAATACCCGGAAGCCTTTCGTGGCGCCCCAGCTTGCGGACCAGCCGAAATCCTTCCCCGGCCGGCGCCAGTAACTCACACCTCCGGCGGAATGAGCCTTGACCCACCCGAGAGGCTCGAGGATCTCTTCAGGAGTGACCCGGGCATTGAAGTCTACTAGAACCCCATCCCCGCCAGAAGTCGCGCCAGTGTGCCCCCGTGGCTGTTCCGTGGGCGGTTCGATCTCGTCGAACGTTCTGGCCAGGTCGAACAGGGATTGTCTTTCGTCTGGCGCGATTTCGGCGATCGCCTCGAGTGACCCGCGCTCGAGGACATAGGCGCCGCCCGATGGATGAACCCGCCCGTTGCTTGGCGCGATCACAACGAAACCACCTTGACCGCGCGTCTCGATCAAGGGCTTGCGCGTTTTCTTGTCGATCTGGCGTTCAGCCAGCTTACGGTTCCCCTCGACCACATCACAGCGATAGAGCAGGTGCATTCCGCCGCCTGGTGTTTGCTCGAGATAGCCTGCCTCCACCCGCTCGAGGAGCTCACCCAGGCCCAGATTCACCGCCGCCGACTGAAACGCGAGATACACCTGGTGGTCGTCAAACTCGAGGAGCTCGAGCCGCCCGAAACCGCACGCAAGGCCCACCCCAACAGGCTCATGGGCGAACCACGATTCGACGGTGGATCGATCAGCGGCCTCGGTCGTGAAAGCCTTCCATCGAATCGCCGGCCGTTTTGAGCCGTCGCTCGCCACGGGCAGCGGAGACAGGCCCAGCTCGAGAGCGCGGAGAGCCGTGGCCAGGCATGAGGCTTGGCTCATCGACCACCCCCGGCCCCTTCAAGAGCCTTTTTAACGGCTTGGTAACACTCATTAACAACCGCTTGCGCGGCCGTAGAGCCCCCGTGGTCCGGGTGAAACCGCAGGCTTGATTTTCGATACCACCCCTTGAGCGCGTCCATCGCCCGGTCCACGGGCGCAGGGCTTGCCGCAGGCGATGGAGCTCGCCGCTCAGCCTTGCCGATCCCCAGGCGGAACTCGATCTCACGGCGCGTGATCGGGTTTAGTTCGCGGATGTTGCTGAGAACCCAGAGCAGGTAATCCGCCGGGATTGCGCTCAGGGGTTGACCGCGATACTTTCCGAACGGCATGATCACCGCCCCACCTCCGGGCGACCCGCCGGTTGACGTGGGACGGTGTTCAGGCATAGGATTCTCATGGCAAGTTTCTCCACCCGGCATGCGGAGCTCGAACCGCAGCCGGGTTTTTTTACAGACTTACCGACTCACACCCGGCCTCGATCCAGGTCGTGATATCGGTCGCGCGAAAGCGCAAGAGTCCGTTAATGCGAACCGGGCGTGGAACCCGCCCGCAATCCACCAGACGGCGGACCGTTCGCTTCGAACATTTCAGCAACGCCGCCAGGTCCTCGACTGTGAGGAGCCGAGCAGGCCCAGGGAGATTCTCGGTTGCCGTCGCCATCACATGACTCCGAAGGAAAATGAATCCCTTTCGAAGCCAATTGTGGACAGCTCAAGACATGAAGTCAACTAGATATATTGGCTTAATTGGCCTCGCCATGGGCCAAATCGGCCAAATGGGCCAAATCAGGATTCGAGACGGGGCTTGCGCTTGGCGTATTCGCGCTTGGGAACCGGCGGGAGTTTATTACCCTGCGCCGCTTGGGCCGCCCGGTATTGTTCAGCGATCTCGCGGCACCGCTTGACCAGCGGAACGCCCCATTCGGGGTGCTGCTTTCCGATCGCCTGGATTTTGGCCTCGAGGGTCTTGGCGGAATCCGGCCCATGGCTTGCGAATGCCTCGTAGAGCGCCTCGCCCATGCCTTCCCGTGGATCGGCCGGCGCCGGTGATGACTCGTCAGGCCCGCACTCGTGACCCTCGAGCCGCTCGAGGACAAGCCCCAGCCGGCGGCCCACATCGTGAAACCTGTCCTCGCCCTCGCCGCGGCCCACGTCCTCGAGAACGTCCAGGACCCCGCACCAGGCCCCGAGCAGGTCCACCGAGCCGAACCCCCCTGAACACCCGTCCCCCTGATCCCCGATCTCGACCATGAGACCATCCAGGGCGTGAAGGTAGCTCATCAGCCACTCGTGAGCAGCGGACCGTTCGGCCCGCGATAGAGCATGTTGCCCCTCGAGGGCTTTGCCGTGGCAGCTTCGGACATGGGCCACGAACTGGGCGAGCGTGCCGGGGTCGAGAAGAGCCGGCGGACACCAAAGGGCGTTCATTGCATCCATCCTCCTGGTGAATCCCAGGTCGGGACGGTCCCCAGGAGGGAGAACCGCCGCCGCCCGGGCAGGTCGGTGGCCAAACCGACCGGATTCAGGATCGCCGCGCGCGGGAATGGTTGTCAAGCGTGAACCGCGATTCAGCCACTAATTCAGCCACTAGCTCCAGTCCTCTCGAGTCCGTTATTGTCCACCCATGTCCACCATAGGCCAAAACGAAATGAGCCCCAGGTGTTGCCATAACCCCTTTGTGCGCAACAAAAAACCCCGGTTTCCCGGGGCTTTTCTTTCATGCTGGGGATCTAGGATTCGAACCTAGACTAACTGATCCAGAGTCAGTCGTGCTACCGTTACACCAATCCCCAGGAGCGGGTCATTGACCCAGCACGAATCCTAAAGGTTCGCGGCCGGGCTTTCAAGTCGAGTCGGGTGACGTAGAACCCGGAACGTTGTGAATACCGGCTTTCGAGCGGAGTGAAAAGACCTAACGCGGCGGGCCTGACGCCTCGATCGCGCCCCCGTCCTGAATCCGGTCGCTGGGGTGCAGGATCACCTGTTCACCCTGGTTGAGACCGTTTAGCACCTGGGTTTCCAGGCCATTATCGGGACCAATGTTCACGTTACGAAGGCGGGCCTGGCCATGATCTGCGATGAAGACCGCCCAGCCGTCGCCGCGGCGGAACAGCGCCCCCGAGGGAATCTTGAGCGTGTCATGAGACTCCCAGACGACAATTCGCGCCTCGACCCGGAAGGCGTCGCCGAGGGTCGGGCGCCTGGCGGGGGGATCGACCAGGTCGATGACGACATTCACGCGCTGTTCTTCCACGCCAAGGGCCGAGACCTTGGTGAAGGCGGAGGGCTCGACCAGGCGAACGCGGCCGTTGAGCGGCACCGGGCCGCCCCAGTGGTCAAGGATCACCCGAGCACCCGGGGTGACCTTGACCGCGTCGGTGGAAAGCACGTCGACCTCGATTTCCAGATCGGTTGGGTCGCCGATCTCCACCAGGCGGGCGCCCGGGGCGACGACCGCCTCGCTTTCCTGAAAGACGCGGAGGATGCGGCCGTCGATCGGCGCCTGGATTTCGAATCGGCCGGGATCGGGTGCGCCGTCGGTCGTGGGCCGGGTGCGCACGAGCGCGGCACGAGTCAGCTCGAGCTCGAAATCCACCACCTTGGACGCGAACTCGGCGGCTCTGACCTCCTCGGCCGAGATGCGCAGCTCATGCTCCGCGTCGTCCAGATCCTGCCGCGGCGTGCTGCCGCGCTCGTAGAGTTTCCGGATCCGATTGTAATTTGCAATTGCGTGTTCATTCGTTGATTTGTTGCGCCGTAGATTCGGCTCTGAGCGGTCCTTGGCGGCTTCAGCCGCCTTGACGCGGGCCTCGGCCTGGGCAACGGCCCTGGCGTCTAGCAGCGTGGGCTCACTGGGCTCGATCGAGGCGAGCAGAGTGCGTCTGGCGGAGACGCGGTCGCCGGGGTGCAGGGCGATCCGGGTAAGTCGCCCGCCCAGCGGCGCGGAGACGATGTAGCGTTCGCGGACGCGGGTTTTGCCCTCGTGGTCGACGGTGGCGATCATCGGCCCGCGCTCGACCGCGCCAGTGTCAACGTGCACCGGCTCGGGGAGGAACGACCAGACGAGCAGCGCCAGGGCAGAGAAGGCGAGGAGGCTCAGGGCGAGTCTGCGCAGCCACCGTGTCACGTGCCGGCTACTCCTTGCTCTTGAGGACGGCGACCAGATCCAACCGATCCAGCAGGCGGCGCACGATCAGTCCGGAGCCGAGCGCGGCGAGGATCGTCACCAGCGCGGCGAACCCGTAGGTCCAGCGGCCGACGACGAGCGGGATGCGGAAAAGCTCGGTGTCGTACGCGAGCACGATCACCCCCGCGGCGAATCCCGTGCCGAGCACGAGCCCGATCGGAATGGCCGCCGCGGTCAAGATGGCCAGCTCGCCCAGGAGGATGAACGAAATCTCCGTGCGTGTAAAGCCGATGACGCGCAAGGTTGCGAGCTCGCGACCGCGTTCGGCCAGTGTGATGCGGGCGGCGTTATAGACCACGCCGACGGCGATGATGACAGCGAAGGAGACATTGAACAGGCGCATGCGGAGGAGATTCTCGGCGATGGTGCGGCGAAAGCTTGCCAGCACAGCGCCTTTGACCGAGACGCTCGCCACGCGTGGCGCGTTCTTGAGCGCGCGGTAGAGCGAGTCCATGGCCCGCGCGTCCACGGCCAGAAACGCCCCTGAGACAACATCCCCTTCGTCCATGATTCGATTCGACGCATGAAGACTCATATATGCCGCGATGCCGGCGAAGTCGGAAACCAGTCCCGTGACGGGGAGCTCGAGGACAGGGCGCCTGCCTTCGAGGATCTCAACGGTCACAGTCTCGCCGATGGCGACGTGGAGGACCTGCGCGAGCTTCTCGGAGAGCACGATGCCGCCCGGGGGAATGGGGATGCGCTGGCGGTTGATATCCACGACGCGATAAAGCTGGGCGTCGGGCTGAACTCCCATGATGGCGAGTCTCCGCACGCGGTGTTCGTGGAGGATCCGGGATGCGAGGCTCCGGAACGGCTCGGAGCGGCTTACACCGGGCAAGTGGGCGATGTCGGAGAGCCCGGCGCGATTCGTGGGCTCGATGAACGTGAGCATCATGTCCTGGCGCTGGGCGACGGTGTACTGAGCGTCCATGGCGTAGTCGAGCGCGTCGACCATGAAGTTGCCGAGGATGAGGACGCTGACGGCGAGCGCGACTCCGATGACGGTGAAGCAGGTTCGAACCGGCTGACGTTCCATGTGTCGAAGAATCATCCGCGTGGGGGGAGCCAGCACGTGCCCGAGGCCGATCCGCTCGAGCAAGGTGGGTTTGTAGCGCGCGGGGGGTTCGGGGCGCATGGCCTCGGCGGGAGGCAGGCGCGTGGCGCGGACGACGGCCGAGATTGTGCCCGCCGCGGCCGCGCCCCCGCTGGCCAGAAACGCAAGCGCGACCACGCTCAGTCCCAGGTGGAACGCGAAGACAGGGAAATGGAAGAATTCGGTATAGAGCTCGGTGACGGATCGCCCAAGCTTTGCGCCCACGATTGTACCCAGCACAGCGCCCGCGATCGCGATCGCCAGCACGAGCTTGAGATAATGCAAGGCAATCGACGCGCTTGTATATCCAAATGCCTTGAGCGCGGCGATCTGCTCGCGCTCGGCCCCGACCAGGCGGGAGATCACCACATGGAGCAGAAACGCGGCCACGGCCAGGAAAATGGTGGGCACAACGAGCGCCATGCCGCGGAGCTCCTCGAGCTCGTTCGAGACGAACTTGTGCGACGGCTGATCCGCCCGGCCATACGAGCCCAGGCCGCCGTAAGGTTCGATCAGCCGATCCAGCCTGCGCAGGACCTCGGGCTCGGACGCGCCTGGGGCAAGGGCGAGACAGACGTCATTGAATGCGCCTCGCATGTCGAACGCGGCCGCGAGCGCCGATTCGTTCAGCCAGAAGACGCCGTAGCGAAGGTCGTCGGGCAGAATCTCGCCTTCGCGCAGCACGTAGACGAGCTCGGGCGAAAGGGCGATGCCCACGATCCGCAGCCGCTGCTTGTGACCGTTCAGGATCGCAAGGACGGACGAGCCTGGAGCCAGGCCGTTGGCCCTGGCGAAGCCTTCGCTGACGAGCGCTTCGCCTTCGCGCCCGGGCTCTGGATTGCGCCCCGCGCGGAGATAGCGTTCATTGAGGCCGGGGACAGGCTCATCATGGATCGAAATGAGCTTGCCCACTGCGGGCTCGTTGAGCCCGGGAACGTCGAGGGTGACGTTTTCGACGATTCGGGTTTGCACCTCGGCGACGCCTGGGATCTCCGCGATCCGCGCCGCCAGGGACCCGGGCGCGCGCTCCATGTGGGCGAACGCCTCGGCGAAGCGATAGCGCTCGTAGTAGGTCTCCTGCGTGAGCTTCATCGACCCCAGCGTGGAGAGCGA